>DAIUDK010000006.1:58586-71502 GCA_036845725.1 Chloroflexota bacterium | reverse complement strand
TGCGGGCGATCTGCGCTTCCAGGATTTCGGCGTTGCTCAGTTCCAGCAGCCACGGGGCGGTGACGGTGTGCCAGCACAGCGGATGCCCCTTGAGGATCAGACCACGTTCGACTAACCATTGCGCGCCCTTGCGCATGAACGCCGTGCCCGGCTTGCCGCGCTCCGGCTCGAAGCGCCCCCAGTAGAACGGAAGCGTGGCGAAGTTGAAGAGGTCGAGGAAGGCGTCGGTGACGCGCTCGGCGTGTTCTTTGGCGGCGCCTTGGAGGATGTTGTTCGCCAGCGCGAGGGTTTCAAAGGCGGTGTTGCCGAAGAGGAACTTGTGTTTGCGCTGCGCCACTGTCACTTCCTGATGCGCCAACGGTGTGCCGTCAGGTTTGCGCACGGTCACGGTTGCGTCTGCGGTTCGATGTGCCAATGAAGAATTTGTGTTCATGTTTTTTCCCCTTTCATCTCAACGGATTGAACGGATTCAACGGATATTTTCCGTTAAAATCCGTTGAATCCGTTGAGAAATTTTCACTGATTAAGCGTTTTCTATCCGCCACCGATCGAGCACGTCGCGCACCTTCGCCACTTGCACGGCGACTTCGGTGTACTCGTTCTTGCCGGTGTGATGTTCGACGCCGTAGTAGCCGTCGTAGCCCAGGTCCCGCAGAAGCGTCATGCACTCGGTCAGGTTGCCCTCGGTGATCTGCCAGGAGAGATGGGTATGCATCGCCCATGGGGCCATTGTGACGTTGTCCGCCATATCGCCCTTGAAGTGCAGGAGCACGCCGAACGCGGGGTGGTTCACCGCCTCGCAGAGTTTCTTCATGTTCTGCGAGTCTGCCTCTGCTCCCCAATGGTTCTCCGGGCCTACTTTGTAGCCGTTGTCGTGAGCGCGCTGTGCGAATTCCTGGTAGCGCTTGACGATGAAGTCGAACTGTTCATCCGTCCAGTTGGCCTCGCGCCCGCCCGCATCGATGCGGACCGTCAGCGCGCCGAGCGCTTCGCCAGCGTGGAGCGCCGCCAGCCCGTTCTGGTAGTGCTGCTCGCGCGCGGCGGGATCGTCTTCCCAAAAGTGCGCGCCGTCCACGCAGAGGTTCGCCAGCACCAGGCCGCGTTCGTCGAGCGCATCTTTCACCTTCGCCAGATAATCGTCCTCCGTGGAGAGCAGCATCCCGTTCCAGATGTCGGCGGAATCCAGGTGATAGCGGTACTTGCAGCTTTCGAGGTAGCCGAACAGGTCCATCTTGCCTTCGCGCAGCAGGCCATGAAAGGCATACGATGCAATCGAAATCTTAACCATGTTGCGTCCTCCTTGGGAAACAAATCGCTAATCTCGCTAATCTACGCGAATCTTGATTGGAAAATTGGCGAAAACTCGCGTGATTCTGCGAATGCAGACATTCGCGGTTGAAATTTTCATCTCACGCCTAACAGCAGTTCGTTCACCAGCATGTCCAGTTTTTCGTACCGCAAACCGCGCGCGCCAAGTCCGATGCGGTCGAAGGTCGCCGCTTTGAGCGCGGCGGCTTTGGCGGACGTGTACGCGCCCTTGAAGGCGTCCATGCTGCCATCGTTCGCGTGGATTTCGGCCAGCAGGCCCTGGATCTCCGCATCGGCGGCAAAGCGCGCGGTCTTTTCCTTGAGGATGAGGTACGTGCGCATACACCCGCGCGCGAAGTCTTTGACGCCTTCGTAGTCTTCCGTGCGGAAGGCGTGCGCGTCGAAGTGGCGGCTGCCGGCGTACTTTACGTCTTCCAGGAATTTGACGAGGAAGAACGCCTGCTTGAGGTTCTGCGCGCCGAAGCGCCAGTCCTGGTCGAAGCGCGCGTAGTTCTGGTCGTTCAGGTCGATGTGGAAGAGCTTGCCCGCTTCCCACGCCTGGGCGACCGCGTGCATGAAGTTGAGTCCCGCCATGTGCTCGTGTGCCACTTCGGGATTCACGCCCACCATTTCCGGGTATTGCAACGTGTTGATGAAGCCCAGGTACGCGCCGGTGGTCGGGAAGAAGAGGTCACCGCGTGGCTCGTTGGGTTTGGCCTCGAGCGCGAACTTGAGGCCGTAGCCCTGATCCTTGACGTACTCACACAGGAAGTTGAGTGCGTCGCGGAAGTAGCGGATGCCCGCCACGGGGTCTTTTGACGCATCCACCTCGATGCCCTCGCGCCCGCCCCAGAAGACATAGACTTCCGCGCCAAACTCGGCGCCCAGGTCGATGGCGTGCATTGTTTTGTGGAGGGCGTAGGCGCGCACGCGCGCGTCGTTGGACGTGAACGCGCCATCCTTGAAGACGGGGTCGGCGAACAGGTTGGTCGTCGCCATAGGCACTTTGAGACCGGTGTCGGCCAGCGCCTTTTTGAACGCCTTGAGGATGCTCTCGCGCTCGGCCGGCGTCGCGTCGATGGGGATCAGGTCATTGTCGTGGAAGTTGACGCCGTACGCGCCCACTTCGCCGAGCAGATAGACCAGCTCGGCCGGCGACAACTTGGGTCGCACGTCCTCGCCGAACGCGTCGCCGCCGGGATTTCCGACAGTCCAAAGGCCAAAAGTGAATTTGTGTTCCGGTTTGGGTTGATATCGGTCTGACATAGTTTGCTCCTTATAATAGAATTTTGAATAGCGAATTACCAATCCCTGATTACCAGTTACCGATTACTCATTACCAATCACTGACTTTTCTGAAGGTCGAGCGCATCGTAGAAGCCTTTGCGCTGGTTGGTTTTGATGCGGGCGATTTGTTTTGCCATGTCGAGCGATTCGTCGATGTAGCGCCGCAGGTCGCTCTGCTGGCTTTTGGTGTCGCTGCGGTCGCGGTTGCGCCACGTCACCGTCACCTCTTTGATGCGATAGCCGCACTTTTCCCACAGGTACAGCAGCTCTACGTCGTAGGCGGTGACCTTCCATCCGGTGGGGCGCTCGGCCTGCTGGAAGAACTGCAGGTGTGGGAACGCCCGCAGCGCCGCCTCGCGCATACATAGCTTGAAGCCGCACTGCGTGTCGCTGATGTCACGTAGCAGGAAAAGCTGGCGCACGGTGCGAAAGACCGCGCTACCCAGCTTCCTGATGATCGAGAAGCCTTCACGGGTGAAACCGCGCGAGCCGATGACGACCTCGTAGCCTTGCTCCGCCCACGGCAGCAGCTTGCTCAACTCCGCAATCGGCGTGGACTGGTCCATATCTGTGAAGAGCACGACTTCGCCGCGCGCATGCTGGATGCCGGCCCACACTGCCGCCGGTTTGCCGCCGTGGGGGATGTCGACCAGCGAAAAGCGTGGTTTGTCGGCGATGAACTGCTCGATCAAAGCGCGGCTGTTGTCCGTCGCCTCGTCGTTGACGATCACCACTTCCCAGGCATAGTCTTGTTGGATGAGATAGTCATTCACCTCATCCAAAACCCCCGCCTCGAGATTCTTCGCCTCGTTGTAGCACGGGATGATAATGGAAATGTAAGGCGCATCAGCGCACTGCGGTTCTTCGTTTGGCATTTAAGCTCCTTGGGAATGGCAATCGGTAACTGGTAACTCGTAACTGGGCTTGCCCGATTACTGATTACCGGTTACCAATTACTGGTTACCTCAAATTTTGCGGCAGATCGAGCGGCGCAACTTCCTCGAACGACAGCGGCTCATCGGCGGACGGCATTGGCGGGTAATCCGGCATTTCCAGCCCGTGGACGAGATCGTCGATGCGGATGAGGCTGTTGGTCGCCATCGAGCGGTTTGCCGCGACGCCGGTGAGGATCGAATACGCCCCCGCGCGATAATCGGCGGCGTGCATATACCTGTCCTGTGACGGATTCGCGCCGAAGATGTCGTCCAGCAGCAGATCGTCGCCGCCTCCGTGCCCGCCCGCACCCGTCCACACCTCGACGGCATACGAAGGGCCGAAATGCGGCATGATGTGCGTGTACGTCTCGCGTTTCACCGTCTGCCCCGGGACCGTCCCGTCGGCGTTGATGTAGGACGATTCCACGTTCTTGTGCTCCAGACGTCCGCGCGTGCCGTTGAACGTCATCGTCAGCCCTTCCCACGGCAGAAAGGTGTTGAGCGAGTAGCTCATCTTCACGCCGTTCTGGTAATTGACGACCAACTGCATCGAGTCTTCGATGTCTATTGCAGCGCTGAACACGCACTGGTCGCGGAAGTAGCCATCGTACTGCTCATTGTTGAGATACAGCGCTTGCAGGCTCGGATACTTGCGCATATCCAAACGGAAGCGACACTGCTCCTCCGGGCAATCCAGGCAGCGTTCCGTGCGCTGCGTCAGGCCGTACCGTTCCGCCGTCTCCGGCGTGTAGAAGCGCCGTTGCCCCTGCGCGAACACCGATTCCGGCACGGTTGAGAGCAGCCAGTTGATCAAGTCGAAGTGGTGGGTGGCCTTGTGGACCATCAGCCCGCCGGAGTTAACCTTGTTGCGATGCCAGCGCCGGAAGTAGTCCGCGCCGTGGCGGATGTCGAGCATCCAGTGGAAGTCCACCGAAATCACATCGCCGATCACACCGGACATCAACAGCGCCTTCACCTGCGTGCGCGGCGGCGAATAGCGGTAATTGAACGTCACCGTGCACGTCTTGCCCGTGCGTTTCTGCGTGTCGATGATGCGCTGGCATTTTACCTCGTCCGTGGTCATCGGCTTTTCAGTGATCACGTCACAGCCCAACTCCATTGCCCGGCAGATGTACTCGTCGTGATAACAATCCTTTGTCGTGACAAGCACCGTGTCCGGCCGGCACTCGGCGATCATCTGATCGAATTGCGCGGCGTGATAGCCCTTGACGTCGTAGCCCCACTCGCGGGCGCGCTCGCGTGCATGGTTCACACGCCCCTCGTTGATGTCGCACACGGCGAGTAGTTCTGAAGTCTCGGCATACGTCGAAATGACCGCTCGCGTGTACATGGCTGAGCGCCCGCCCAGCCCTACCTGCACATAGCGTTTCTTCCCCATAACAATAAGGCTCCTCAGTTCGTAAATTCAGTTTCCCTTGCGGAGGCCACAGCTAATTGTGTGGATGTGCCTTCGCCAGGGTCCCATACCGGTAAGATACCGTTGCTCCTAATCATCGCATGAAATTGATCCTAGTCAATTCGGACAGAGTGTAATTGACATTCATAGGATATCAGTGTATCCTCATGTTGCAAATGCAGATTGCGATTTGGCTAAGAACGTGTTTATCTGTGAGGCTTTGACGTCGGAGAATCGATCATGCCGTCCATTCAGAAGAAGATTTGCCTGCTCGGCGATTTCGCCGTCGGCAAAACCAGTTTGGTGCGTCGCTTTGTCGAGGATATTTTTGAGGACAAATACCTGAGCACCATCGGCGCGTGCGTCAGCCGCAAGATCGTGACGGTATGCAAGTCCCCTGTGACGCTACTGATTTGGGATTTGGCCGGCGAAGAAAAGTTCACGCAAGTGATGACTAGTTATTATCGCGGTGCGGCGGGCGCGATCCTGGTGTGCGATTTGACGCGCGCCGAAACCTTTCCTTCTTTGAAAGACTATGCGCAGTCTTTCTGGCGTGTCAATCCCCATACTCCTCTGGTCGTTGTGGGCAACAAGGTCGATCTGGCGGAACAGCGTTCCATTGCCGATGTTGAACTATCAGACGCGGCGGGGCATTTGGACGCTTTCTGGTTGACCAGTAGCGCCAAGACCGGAGAAAATGTTCAATGGCTGTTCGAGCAACTTGGGGCCAGGCTTCTCGACCAGCCATAATATTGTTGATTGCACAAAGCCACACACGAAAGGAGCAAGAATGATGGTACAGCAAGTCCCTCCGCTTCTCCAAACAACGCCCGAAAAAAAGGCCGCCTCGCCGCCCGTAGAAGGCGAACTCGAGCGCGTGCGCGAAATCATCCTGGGACCGGACCTCGCCCGTCAGCGAATCCAGGGTGCGGAAGTCGATCGCTTGCGCCAGGTCATCTTTGGCGAGCAGATGGAAGAATACGAACGCCGCTTTGCCGACGTGCGCCGGGAGATGGAACGTATTCTCACGGACATGCGTGTGGTCCAGGATTCGGTCGCCGAGTTCGAGAAGAGCCAGACTAAGCGCCTCGAAGCGCTGGAGCGCGATATGCGCCGTGCCAACGACGAACTGCGCCGCGATGTGGATCGTCTGGGCAGCCGCGAAACTGCCCTGCAGCAACTCGTCACCCGCGCGCAGCAACTCGATCTGCATAGCCAGAGCACGCAGGAGATGCTCCAGGAACTGCGCACCACGCAGCAGCAACAAGAGAACGAGGTGCGCAATGTAAAATCCATCCTCGGCGAGAACCGCGACCAGCAGGAACGCCGCCTGGATACTCTCAAACGCGAGGTGCGCCAGGCTGAGGACGATTTGCGTGCGGAATTGCGGCGCGTCACCGACCGGCTTGGCGATCAGAAAACCGACCGCAAGGCGCTGGCCGCGATGCTGATGGAAGTCGCCACGCGTCTAGAAACTGGCAGCACTGTCACCGGGTTGTTGGAGGGCTTGACCTCGGCTGTTAAGGAATAGCGTCGATGTCGTTTGAGCCACCGACCACAGATGAGGATGTGGAAGGCGCAGGCCTGCGTGAGCTGCGCAACGTCATCCTCAAACCGGGCGCACTGATCGACAAGATCAGTCCTGTCATTGCGGATGTGCTTGAAGAACAAATCAAGCACTCCGGCGATGAGATCGCCCAGGCCATTTCCCCTATTATCGGCGAAGCGATCCGGCGGCAGGTCTACAATGCCCGCGAGGACATCATCGATGCGCTCTACCCCGTCATCGGCCAGACCATCAACCGCGCCGTCACCGAGGCTTTTCGTGACTTGGCCCGTAACGTCGATCAACGCGTGCGCCAGAGCGTCAGCCCGCAGGGCACGCTCAAACGCTTCAAAGCGCGCCTGCAGGGCGTTTCCGACGCCGAATATGCGCTTAGAGAGGCCCTTCCCTTTGCGGTCAACGAGATTTTCCTTATTCAGCGGGACTCGGGACTGCTGATTCACCACATCACCCGTGCCCCTGAAACGCCCCCGGATCGCGATTTGATCAGCGGGATGTTGACCGCAATCCGCGACTTTGCGCGCGACGCCCTCGGCGACGAGGAGAGCGGCGAACTTGGTGCCATCGACTACCAGGCGCAGAAAATCCTCCTGGAAACGGGCGGCACGGTCTATCTGGCCGTGGTCGTCAATGGGATCGAGCCACCGGACTTTCGTGAGCGGATGCGCGAAGTCTTGACTACCTTGCAGGAAAAACACTACGCCGCCCTCAAATCCTACGACGGCAGTGACGAGAGGATCGCTAAAACCGCTGAACACTTGCTCAGTGCGTTGCCGGCTGAGCCGCAGGAAAAGTCGCGGGAGCCGCTCTCGCTTTCGCAGCGCCTGATCCTCATTGCGCTCATTGTGCTCATTGCTTTGCCGCCTCTGCTTGGCTGTGGATGGTGGATCTGGCACGTCGAAACCCGTCTGGCGTCCCTCGCCATCTTGCGGCCCACAGCGACTGCGACGTCCACGCCCACGCCTACGGCGACGCCCACGTTCACCCCCACGCCCACTGCCACGCCTACCGCGACACCCACGCCTACGCCCACTGCAACCCCTACGGCAACATTCACGCCCACACCGACCTCAACAGCCACAGCGACGCCCACCCCCACCACTACCGCCACGCCTACCGCCACGCTCACACCTTCGCCCTACAGCGGTGTGATGATCGGCAACGCCTTCTTGCTTGATGCTCCCGACGGTGATCGCAGCGGTGCAGTGGCGCGTCTGGGCGACTACGTCGAAATCCTTGCCAAGTACGGCGATTGGTACAGGGTACGCGTCAAATCGGCCAAACAGGCCGACGTCGAAGTGACCGGGTGGGTGCAGACGCGCTGGGTGACGCTGCTTGCGCCTGTCCCGCCGGCCTATATCACTCCCACGGTAATGCCATGATCAACCTGGATTTCTGGCAGACTGTGCTTCGCGAGATGCACATCGCTTACGCCTTGCTGGATATCGACCAGCGTATCATCGCGCACGACGCGTTTTTCGCTGCGTGGCTTTCGGCTGAACACGTTGATTTGATCGGACAGCACGTGTTTGAAGTGCTGCCGGAATTTTTCGGGCAGGACATCCACACCGAATGTCCGGAAAACGGTTCCCCGCCTGCCATTCGCGTCGAGAACGTCAACCGGCCGTTCCCCTCCGGTGAGACTCGCTATTTTAATCTGGTCATTATGCCCTTTGATCGGGGATTGGAGGCGGCCTTTCTGGTGTTGATTGTTGACGTCACTGAGCAAGGGCGTTATATCCAGCAACTGATGCAAAGCCGCAATGATCTACGGTTGCTCAGACGTGAGATGGCTCGCTTGAACGAACAACTGGACTTCCTCCTGCATCATTACATCCCGCCTGACGTTGCCGAAGCGCTGGTCAAGGGGACGCTGCGCCCGGAATTGGGCGGTGAGTTGCGCGAGGTCTCCATTCTGTTTGCTGACGTGCGGGACTTTACGGCCACCGTCGAGGCTATCCCTGCCGAACGGATTATGACGATCCTCAACGATCATCTGAGTGTGGTCGTCGATGCAATCGATCGTTACGGGGGCACCATCAACCAGTTTCAGGGCGACAACGTTATGGCGATTTTCAACGCCCACGACGACCAACCTGATCACGCCATCCGTGCGGTACGGGCAGCTCTCAGCGTCCAGCAGCAGCTCTTCGCCTACCAGGCCCAACGTCCCGAAAAGGAGCGCTGGTTCCATTTTGGGGTTGGTATCGACACCGGGCTGGCTATCGTTGGGAACAGTGGTGCGCGCTGGCGCTATACTTACACCGCCATCGGCAGTACCACGAACCTGGCGGCCCGCATCACGGCTGCCGTCCCTGCTTATGAGGTGTGGATTAGCCAGAACACCCTTGATCAACTTGACGGGAGCTTCACTGTGACCCCACTCTCGCCAATCTACTTCAAGGGCAAGGACAAACCGGTATCGCTTTTCCGTGTAGCGGTACAGTTACCTGCTCATATTTGACAAATCATTTCAAATGACTATAATTGCAAATGTAGGTTGTTGTAAGGTTCCAAGTTCGTGCCAATATTGCAAACGTCTGGACTTACCGCCCAGGCGTTTGCTGTTTATACGGCTTGGGGCCTTGCGCAAGAAATACCATAGTAATTGAAAGGAAGAATAGAACGATGAGTGAGCGTGAAGTTGGTGTCGTCAAATGGTTTAATGCCTCCAAAGGCTACGGTTTCATCTCGCGCGAGGGAAAAGATGATGTGTTTGTGCATTACTCTGCCCTCCAGACGGAGGGGTTCAAGACCCTGGACGAGGGACAGCGCGTAGAGTTCTCCGTCGAAAGAGGCGAGAAGGGGCTGCAGGCCACCCAAGTCGTTGCGCTGTAAATATAGGCACGTAAAATACAAATTCTGAGATGAATTGACAAACAGCAGGAAAGCCATCCAGTGAACTGGATGGCTTTCTTTGATAATATCTTCAGTTACAGATCATAAAATTCCCCATATAGCCATAAGGAGCAGAAGAAGAGATGGGAAAAATCCGTAGATTGGTCCTGGATACGCTGAAACCTCATGATCCGACCATTATCGAAGTGGCCTCGCGTCTCAGCGATTTGGAAGGGATTTCTGCCGTCAACATCAGCATCTACGAAATGGATCGTAAAGTCGAAAACGCAAAGATCACTATTGAGGGCGATGCCGTCTCCTATCAGCGCGTGGCAGCAGTCATCGAAGAACTTGGCGGCGCTATTCATTCGATTGATGAGGCTGTGGCCGGTAAGGAAATCATCGACGACGCGGCAACGCCCCAGGACTGAGGTGTTGCGCGGCTAGTGCTTGCGCCCCCAATCTCCGTTGCCGTTATCTTCTTCTGTGTATGGTGGGTGATGCTTTGTCACAGGGCGTTGTTGCCGCGTGTGTTCTTTTGCTGTAGGGTTACGTGCCTGTAATTGCTCATCGCGGAGCCGTTGCAGCCACCTGATTTCTTCATCTTGTTTGTTTATGGGCCACCCCCTGTCTTGACCGGTGGGTATGTTCTCGGTTTAGTACAAAACCTGACATAGCGTTGACATCCCTTTGAATAATGCTATCATTGCCTCGTTGCTAAAGGTTTTGTGATGGAAAAGTTACGCAAGCAGAAGCCCATTTATACTGTCCTGATTGCCATCATCGTGGCGACTATCCCCTGCTACTGTCTGGGGTTTGTGGCATTGGCTGTGCGGCCCACACCGCCGACCTCTGTGCCAACTGCCACACCAACGCTGACCCCCGAACCCGGCGCGACGAACACGCCTTATCTCGTTGGCCCTGGTGAGGGCAATGACAACCGGACTTTGCCGGCTACACCGACACAGTGGTTCCCGCCCACCCGCACGCCGACGCTCACCCCTTCGAACACGCCGACGATCACATTGACACCGACCGAGACGCCGACCGGCACACTGCCGCCGACCGGCACACTGCCGCCGACCGACACGCCATCGCCGACATCTACAGCTACACCGACCGCTACGCCTACACTGACCGCTACGCCTACACCAACGGTGAGTGCGACGCCCACACCTTCCGCGACAATCACCTCTACGCCGACCGAAACACCAACGGCGACACCGACCGAGGACGTGCCACCTACGGAGACGTTCACGCCCACACCTACCGAGACGCCTACTGAAACACCTACCACCGAACCACCGCCGACTGAACCCTGAAAGGATACCTGTGGAATCAACTTTTGAACTGCTCAAGGTTTTTACGGAAGCGCCCGGCCCTTCCGGGCGCGAGAATGTTGTCCGCGATGCGATTGCCGCGCGCTGGACACCGCTGGCCGACGAGATCCGCGTGGATGCGATGGGCAGCCTGATCGCGTTGCAGCGCGGCAGCGGCCCGGAGCCGCGCCCCGCAGTGATGGCCGCCGCCCACATGGACGAGATCGGCCTGATCGTGACCGGCATCGAGGGCGACTTCCTGCGTGCGCACTCGCTCGGTGGCATCGACCGGCGCGTGCTCTTGGGGCTGGACGTGCTCGTCCATGGCAAGCGTGTCTTGCCGGGCATCATCGGTAGCCGCCCGCCGCACGTGCTCACTGCTGCCGAACGCGAGAAGGTCATCGCCTGGGAAGAGGTCTACGTTGATACCGGCTTGCCGGGCGACGAACTCGCCTCGCTGGTGGGCATCGGCGATCACATCACCTTCGACCGCGAATTGCTGGCGCTCAAGAATGACCGGGTCGCTGGCAAGGCGCTCGACAACCGCACTTCGGTCGTCGCCGTCACGCTGGCGCTGCAAGCCTTGCGCGCGCGCGATCACGCCTGGGATTTCTACGCCGTCGCCACCGTCCAGGAGGAAGTCGGCGTCAAAGGCGCGATCACCAGCGCCTACGGCCTCGCGCCGGAGATCGCCATCGCCCTGGACGTGACCTTCGCGCCGCAGCACGACGACGAAGGACCGGGGACGTTTACCCTCGGCAAAGGCCCGACGATCGCCGGCGGCCCGAACTTCCACCCGCAGGTGGTGGAACGCTTGCAAGCCGCGGCCAAAGGCGAGGAGATCCCCAACCAGTTCGAAGCGGTTCCTGGTAGTAGCGGTACCGATGCCTGGGGCATCCAGGTGGCGCAGGAGGGCATCCCCACCGGCCTGATTGAAATCCCCTTGCGCTATATGCACCAACCGGTCGAGACCGGCACTCTGCCGGATATCGAACGCGCCGGGCGTTTGCTCGCCAGCTTCATCGCCCGGCTGGAAGCCGATTTCCGTCCCCGTTGGGAGGATGAGCTATGACCGACACCGTGATGACTCTCTTGCAAACGCTCTCCGACCTCACCGGCGTTTCGGGGAACGAGACCGCCATCCGCAGCGCCATCAAGCCGTTGGTGCAAGACCACGTCGATGAGCTGCGCGTCGATGCGCTCGGCAACCTGATCACGCTCAAGCGCGGTACGGGCGAGAACCCAGTGCGCGTCCTGGTGACAGCGCACATGGACGAAGTCGGCCTGATGGTCGTCGGTCACACCGGCGACGGGGGACTGCGCGCCGAACCCATCGGCAGCCTCGACGCGCGTTTGCTGCCGGGATTGCACGTCTGGGTGGGGAAGGACAAGCTGCCCGGCGTGATCGGCCTGCAAGCTATTCACCGCGCGAACGGCGACACAACGGTCAAGCCGGTGGACAAACTGGTGATCGACATCGGCGCGTCGAGCAAGGACGACGCTCAGAGCGCGGCTCCGCTCGGCACGCCGATCACGTTTGCCACGCGCTTCCGCGAAATGGGCGCCGCTGTCACCGGCAAAGCCTTCGACGACCGCGCCGGATGCGCCGTCTTGATCGCGCTTTTGCAGGGCGAGCGGCTGCCCTGTGACGTGTACGGCGTCTTCACCGTGCAAGAGGAAGTGGGGCTGCGCGGCGCGCAGGTCGCGGCTTTCGCCGTCGAACCGGACGTCGGGTTTGCGCTGGAAGGCACCATCGCCGACGATCTGCCCAAAGAGGAAAAGGACGTCAGCCCGACAACCGAGTTGGGCAAGGGACCGGCGATCACCGTGAAGGATCGCTCGTATACGACCCCGCCACGGCTGTTGAGCCACGTGCTGAAGGTGGCAGATGCGGAGGGCATTCCTTACCAGCTCAAGCAGCCGGGCATCAGCAGCACCGAAGCGGCCAGCATCACCCGCGCGCGCGGCGGCGTTCCGGCGATCACCATCGCCGTGCCCTGCCGCTACATCCATGGCCCGCGCGCCCTGCTGCGCCCCGACGACGTAGAAAACACCCTGCGTCTCGTGCGTGCCGCCATCGCCCAACTGACGCCTGAAACGCTGGCATTTACGTAAAGATTTACTATTTTTGTCAGCAGATTAAGCGAATTGAGCAGATTTTCTCTGTCAAAAGCGGAAAATCTGCTTCATCTACTCAATCTGCTGACAGAAACCAATCTTGTAGACTTTGTTCCTAGGAGACGACCTT
>DAIUDK010000006.1:5492-58486 GCA_036845725.1 Chloroflexota bacterium | reverse complement strand
CTCAATCTGCTGACAGAAACCAATCTTGTAGACTTTGTTCCTAGGAGACGACCTTGAACCTGGACTTATTGGAAAAACTTACGCAAACGTTTGGCCCTTCGGGATACGAAGACGCGATCCGTGACATCATCCGCGAGGAAGTTGCGCCGCTTGCCGACGAGCTGCGGATTGATCCGCTCGGCAGCCTGATCGCCTATCGCAAAGGGACGGGCGGCGGGCAGAAGATCGCGCTCGCGGCCCACATGGATGAAATCGGCGTGATGGCAACGTATGTCGAGGAACAGGGCTACGTGCGTTTTACGTCGATCGGCGGGCTGCGGCCCCTCAACTGTGCCGGCAGCCGCGTGCGGTTTGCCAACGGCGTTGTGGGCGTCGTCTCTATGGAGCGGCGCGACGATGCCAACAGTATGCCGGCGCTTCAGCACCTCTACATCGACGTGGGGGCGACGAGCCGTGAGGGTTGCCCGGTAGCCGTTGGCGATCCGGGGCAGTTCATCGGCCCGCTGGTGCGCCAGGGGCAGCGCCTCGTCAGCAAGACGATGGACGACCGCGTTGGCTGTTACGTGCTGATCGAAGTGCTGCGCCGGCTTAAGGACACACCGCACGAAGTCTACGCCATTTTCAGCACCCAGGAAGAGATCGGCCTGGCGGGCGCGCGCACGTCGGCGTTCCGCGTCGATCCCGACATGGCGATCTCCATTGACGTGACGGGGACCGGCGACACGCCCAAAGCACACCCGATGGCGGTCGAACTGGGCAAAGGCCCGGCCATCAAGGTCAAGGACGGTGGGATGATTTCCCATCCGCTGGTGCGCGACAAGCTCGTCGCCGCGGCCAAAGAGGCCGGTTTGCCTTACCAGATGGAAATCCTGCTCGGCGGTTCGACCGACGCCGCCGCGATGCAGTTGGTGCGCGCGGGCGTGCCGAGCGGCTGCGTGAGCATCCCCTGCCGCTTCATCCACAGCCCATCGGAAATGGTCGATGCAGCCGACGTCGAAAACGCTATCGCCCTGCTGGTGACAGCCTTGCGCGCGTAGAGCGATGTTTTCTGTCAACGGATTGAACGGATTCCAACGGATTTCTTGACTTGCAACTCGCAACTATCTCAAGGGGGTTGGGTGGAGAGTTTAGACTTAGCACATCGTATTGCGGAGATCATCGTCGACAAACAGGGTGAGAACATCCTGATTCTTGATCTCCGTGAGGTCACAACGTTTACCGATTATTTTGTCATCTGCTCGGGGACCAGCCGGCGGCAACTGGACGCTTTGCAAAGCGCGCTGCGCGAGGGACTCAAGAAGACGGATGAGCATCTCATCCCGCTCAACGTGGAAGGCGGGTCGGATTCCGGGTGGGTTCTGGTGGACTTCAACAGCGTCATCGTGCATCTTTTCGATCCGGAGATGCGTGCCTTCTACCGGCTCGAAGAGTTGTGGAAAAACGGCCGCGTGGTGGCGCGGATTCAGTGAGCGGCAACTTATGAGGACCTGAAACGCCGTGGACGCACTTGTCCACGGCGTTTTGTTGTGGCTGTTTATTGACACGGCTTTTATTTTGAGTATAATTTCTTCGATGAAGTGGAGGGTAAAGCACACCGGAAGACAGCCCTGGTACGCTCATTTGCAATGGCTGCAGCCGGGGTTAGGCCTTAAACGCTGGCTAGTTTTGCTAACCTTCGGGATTGCCTTGTTGAGCTTGGGCGGCGCTGCGGCGTTGCGCGCGTTTTATCCCCTCCCGTCGTACTTTCACTATGTCACGCTTCAGTTTCTGCCGCGTTTCGTGCGGGTGGCACTGTTCCTCATCCTCGGGGTAGGGAGCATTGTTCTGGCGCTGTGGGCGCTCAATCGCACCATCCTGGAGCCTTTCGTCGCGGGAGCGTTCGACGACGTCCCGGGCACGTTGTACAACTACCGCCGGCGAGGGCGTGGTGCCAAGATCGTGGTCATCGGGGGAGGGCACGGGCAATCCACCATCCTGCGCGGGTTGAAGCAGTACACGTCCAATCTGACGGCCATCGTCACCGTCGCCGATGATGGTGGCTCTTCCGGCCGGCTGCGACGCGGTCTGGGCATCCTGCCGCCGGGCGATTTCCGCAACTGCATCGCAGCACTGGCCGACGATGAGGCGCTCATCACCCGGCTCTACCAGTACCGCTTTGCCGGCGGCGAGGATTTGCGCGGCCACAGTTTCGGCAACCTCTTCATCAGCGCGATGGCTGGCATCACCGGCTCCTTCGAGTCGGCGCTCAAAGAGTCCAGCCGAGTGTTGGCCGTGCAGGGGCAGGTGCTGCCGAGCACGCTTGAAGCGGTGACGCTGTGCGCCGATGTGCAGGAGAACGGCGGTGCGCTCGCCCGTGTGCGGGGTGAATCGGTGATCCCCGAGGCGCACGGGCGCATCTTGCGGGTGATGCTCGAACCGGAGATGCCCAGGGCCTATCCTGAAGCCATCCGTGCCATCCTGGAAGCGGATCTGGTGGTGATCGGGCCGGGCAGTCTCTATACTAGCATTCTGCCCAACCTGTTGGTGCCGCAGATCGCCGAGGCATTGCAGGCGACGCGCGCTCCCAGGGTGTACGTCTGCAACATCGCCACGCAGCCCGGCGAAACCGACGGCTATACGGCGCAAGAGCATCTTCAGGCACTTGAAAAGCATCTGGGGACCGGCCTGGTTTCTACGGCGGTCGTTAATAGCCGTGTGCCCGAGATCAAACCGACCGAGGCCGTCGAGTGGGTGCAGCCCGATCTGGAATCCCGCAAGGATTTGCACGTGATCGCGGCGGATCTGGTGGACGAAACCCTGAGCGGGCATCATGAAAGTGGTAAAATCGCGCGGATCCTGATGGGTTTGATACGCGATTGACAGTCAAATTTCTTCAATCCAATTCACAAAAGGAGTGTGTAGTATGGCAACGAAAGTAGGCATTAACGGATTTGGCCGCATCGGGCGGCAAGTGCTCAAGGCGATTCGGGATTTTCATCCTGATACATTGGAAGTGGTGGCCTTCAACGACATCGGCGATTTGAAGACGATGGCGCATCTGCTCAAGTACGACTCCAACTACGGCCGCTTCGACGGCGTGGTGGAAGTCGCCGATGACGCCCTGTTCATCGATGGCAAGAAGGTCACGGCCTTCAAGGAAACCGATCCGGGCAATATCCCGTGGGGCGATATGGGCGTCGACATCGTGGTCGAGTCCACTGGCTTGTTCACCATCAAGAAAGATGGCATTGATAAGAAGGGCCGGCAGGCCAAGGGCGCGGAGAACCACATCACCCGGGGCGGCGCGAAGAAAGTCATCATCTCGGCTCCGGCTCAGGGCGAAGACCTGACCATTGTGATGGGCGTGAACGACGATGCTTACGACCCCGCCAATCACCACGTCCTCTCGAATGCGTCTTGTACCACCAACTGTCTGGCCCCGGCGGCTAAGGTGGTCCACGACCACTTCAAGATCGTGCGCGGTTTGATGACGACGATCCACGCGTACACCAACGATCAGAAGATCCTCGACCTGCCGCACAGCGACCTGCGGCGTGCCCGCGCGGCGGCGATGAGCATTATCCCCACCACCACCGGCGCGGCGAAGGCTGTGGCGCTCGTCATCCCCGACCTGAAGGGCAAGTTCGACGGCTACGCGCTGCGCGTCCCGACCTCGACGGTCTCCGTGGTGGACTTCACCGCACAGGTCGAAGTACCGACGACGACCGAGGAACTGCGCCAGATCTTCCGCGACGCGGCGGCCGGCCCGCTGAAGGGCATTTTGCAGGCTGTGGACGAGCCATTGGTCAGCATCGACTACAAGGGCGACCCGCACAGCTCCTCTGTGGACCTGCCGTTCACCATGGTGCTTGGCAAGGAAAAGAACGACTTCCTCAAGGTTGTGACCTGGTATGACAACGAGTGGGGTTACAGCGTCCGCACCGCCGATCTGGCGGCGTTGATCGCCAGCAGGCTGTAAAGCAGTAAATAAGTAATCGGTAATCAGTAATTAGGGATTAGGAATCACGCAAGGCGACCTAATCCCTAATTTTCTGATGACCCCTCACCAGTTACTCATTACCGATTTCCAAGATCGAGGTGAAAAGATGAACAAGAAAACCGTTCGTGATGTTAATTTGCAGGGTAAGCGCGTGTTGATGCGCGCGGATTTCAATGTGCCGATCAAAGACGGCGTGATCAGCGATGACAAGCGCATCAAGGCGACGCTGCCGACCATCAAGTACATT
Source organism: Chloroflexota bacterium (assembly GCA_036845725.1). Classification (GTDB taxonomy): domain Bacteria; phylum Chloroflexota; class Anaerolineae; order B4-G1; family SLSP01; genus DSWT01. Next base: position 54,260 of record DAIUDK010000006.1, on the reverse strand, counting down.
CTGGAACAGGGCGCGGCGCTCGTGTTGATGTCGCACCTGGGCCGCCCGGCGGGGACGGGCTACGAGGCCGAGTTCAGCCTCAAACCGGTAGCCGACCGTCTGGCGGAGCTGCTCGGCAAGCCGGTCAAGTTCGCGCCCGACTGCATCGGCGCGGAGGTCGAGGCGCTGGCGGCAGCGCTGCAACCCGGCGAGGTCATGCTGTTGGAGAACGTCCGTTTCTACAAGGCGGAAACCAAAAACGATCCCAAGATTTCCGAACAACTGGCGAAGTTGGGCGAGATTTTTGTGATGGACGCTTTTGGGACGGCGCACCGCGCGCAATCGTCCACCGAGGGCGTGGCGCACTATCTGCCCGCCGTCGCCGGTTTCTTGATGGAGAAAGAGGTGGCGTTCCTCAGCAAGGCCACCGATGCCGCCGAGCATCCCTACGTTGTGATCCTGGGTGGCGCGAAGGTCTCCGACAAGATCGCCGTCATCCAGAATATGCTGAAGATCGCCGATAAGGTGCTCATCGGCGGCGGGATGGCGAACACGTTTTTCAAGGCGCAGGGCCTGGAGATGGGTGACTCGCTGGTGGAAGATGGCGTGCTGGATACCGCCACGGCGCTGCTCGCCGAGGCTGGTGACAAACTGGTGCTGCCGGTGGATGGAGTGGTGGCCGACGCCTTCGATAACGAAGCCGACCGCAAAGTCGTGGCTGTAGACGCGGTTGAACCCGGCTGGCGGCTCCTCGACATTGGTCCGGAGACGATTGCCCAATATGCCGGTATCCTCAAGACGGCCAAGACGGTCGCCTGGAATGGCCCTATGGGCGTGTTCGAGCTACCGAACTTTGCCGAGGGGACCTTCGCCATCGCGCGTGTGTTGGCCGAACTGGACGCCGTGACCGTGATCGGCGGCGGTGATTCGGCTTCGGCGGTGAAGAAGGCCGGTGTTGCGGACAAAGTCAGCCACGTCTCCACGGGCGGCGGCGCAAGCCTGGAATTCCTCGAAGGTAAAGTGCTGCCGGGTGTGGCGGCGTTGGCCGAGAAGTGATAGGAGAACCCATGCGAAAACCATTCATTGCCGGAAACTGGAAGATGAACAAGACCGTGGCCGAGGGTGTCGTCCTGGCGGCGGGTCTGAAGGAAAGCCTGGCCGGCGTCACCGGTATGGAACTGGCGGTCTGCCCCACGGCGACGGTGTTGAGCGCGGTGCGCGACGTGCTGGCCGGATCGAACATCGGTGTGGGCGCGCAGAATATGTACTGGGAAGACAGCGGCGCGTTCACCGGCGAGATTTCGCCGTCGATGGTCAAGGAGTTGGCGCAGTACGTCATCCTGGGGCACTCGGAGCGCCGCCAGTTCTTCGGCGAAACTGACGAGACTGTCAACTGCAAGCTCAAGACTGCGCTGGCTCACGGCCTCACGCCGATCGTCTGCATCGGCGAGAGCCTGGAGCAGAACAGGGCCGGGGAAACGGTGGCGTTCGTGGGGGCGCAGATTCGCGGCGCGTTCGAGGGTATCTCCACCACGGACGCCGTCAAGGTCGTGCTGGCCTACGAGCCGATCTGGGCCATCGGCACCGGGCTGACTGCCACGCCCCAAGACGCCGATTGCATTATCCAGGCCGCCATCCGTGATGTGCTTGTCGAGTTGTACGACGCCGCCGTTGCCGAGGCGATTCGCGTGCAGTATGGCGGCAGCGTCAAGGCGGAGAACATGGCCGAGTTCATCGTGATGCCCAACATCGACGGTGCGCTGGTCGGCGGCGCGAGTCTCAAGGTTGATTCGTTTACGGGGATTGTCAAAAACGCGATTGCGGCGTTGAACGTCTAGATCCCCAGCATGTGACACAGCCCTAACAGGAAACTATAAAGCCGGTTGGAGATCTCCAACCGGCTTTTGTTGTGTGTTACTTTAGCCCGCTTTCCGTATGCTTTGATCGATAGCGACTAATAATTCATTGGGTTTGACCAGTTTGTTCAAGAAGAGATTCGCGCCTGCATCCAGTGCCTTGACGCGCTTGACCTCGTCGTTGCTGGCCGTCAGGATGATCACAGGAAGCGCCTGATAATCCGGCATGGCGCGTACATGCCGTAGCAGCGTGAAGCCGTCCATTTTGGGCATGGCAATATCCAAAAGCAGCACGCTGACCGGATTGGTCGCCAACTTCTCCAAAGCCTCCTCGCCATTACTTGCCATCAACACTGTATAATCGGTTTTACCGAGCATATAGCCCAACATTCGCCGAATCGCCAATTCATCGTCAACGACCAATACTGTTGTCATAAATTCGTCCTTAATCACTGTTTGCTCACATTCATCGCGCTACTCTTCTATACTACTAGAATTTTGTCCCCCAGATGTTAAAATATGATTAAGAGCAAGTGTACAGAACGTTACATAATGCAAGTAGGCGGTAAACGGTGAACAGGAACTGCGCCTGTCTACCGTTTACCGCCTACTGTTTATTTACGTTGGGGAAGGCGGGACTTGAACCCGCACGCTTTTCAGCACATGATCCTAAGTCATGCTCGTCTGCCTGTTCCGACACTTCCCCGGCAGCCGCCATTATACGTCAAATGACGGCGGAAGCAAATGTTTCAAGCCGCCAGCTTTTAGCTTTAGCGCGAAGATTCGCGCGCGATCAGCAAAGAGGTTCAAGGTGTAGTTATCTTCGCAGGCGCACGGGCTGAACGCTGACGGCTGATAGCTGAAGGCTACCCCTGCGCCACTTCCTCCCCATATGCCAGCAGCGCGGCGACTTCCTCGTCCGAGCGGCCTTCGGCGTAGACGCGCAGCACCGGTTCGGTGCCTGAAGGCCGGATGAGCAGCCAGGAATCGTCCGCCAGGATGTATTTCACGCCATCCTTCTGGCTGACCTCGGTCACGGTTTCGCCCGCCAATGTTGCCGGGGCGTGTTCGGAAAGCCGCGCCACCATTGCCTTCTTGGGCACCGAACGTTGCAGCGGGATATCGGTGCGGGCATAACGCGCCGGTCCTACCTCGCGTTGGATGTCGGCGACCAGTTCGTGCAGTGGGGCGTTCGCTTCGGACATCACCTCCAGCAGCAGCAGGCCCATCAGCACCCCATCGCCTTCGGGAATGTGCCCCTTGATCGACAGGCCGCCGGATTCCTCGCCGCCGATCAACACGTCGTCCTCGAGCATATAGTCAGCGATGTAATTGAAACCCACCGGCGTCTCGTACAACGGCAACTCGTACCGTTTCGCCAACCGGTCCACCATCCGCGTCGTCGAGACGGACTTGACGACTCCGCCGGTCCAGCCACGTTTCTCTACCAGATAGCGCAGCGTCAAAGCGAAGATATGGTGTGGATCGACGAACTCACCGCGCGCGTCCATCGCACCGATGCGATCGGCGTCGCCGTCCGTCGCCAGACCCACATCGGCGTGATAGGTCTGGATCGCCGCGCTGAGGGCTTGCAGGTAATGGCCGAGCGGTTCGGGATGGATGCCGCCGAAGCCTGGATTCATCTCGCAGCGGATTTCGTGTAGGCGGCAGCGCGTGCGACTCAGCATATCGCGGAATGCGCCGCGCCCGGAACCGTACATTCCATCGGCCACTACTTGTAGCTCCCCCTTCGAGATTGTGTCCAGGTTGAGCAAGGTGGAAAGGTGCTGGTAGTAAGACCACGCCGGGTCGAAGAGTTGAATCAGGCCAAGGCCAGTTGCTTGCTGGTAATCCATCACATTGGGGCCGCGCGCCTCACGTTGATTGCGTTCCAGTAGCGCCTCGACCTGGCGCGCCTGCTCTGGCAACGCCGAACCCCCGAAAGCCGCCTTGAGCTTGACCCCGTTGTAACGCGGTGGGTTGTGACTGGCTGTGATCATTACGCCCGCTTCGGCCTTCTTGTCGACGATGGCGTAGGACACCGCCGGGGTAGGGGCGTCGGCGCGGGTAAGGTGCGCAATGATGCCATTCCCGGCCATCACGCGTGCCACTTCGCGCGCGTAGCGATCCGAGAGGAACCGCGTGTCATAGCCGATGACCACCTCCGATTGATTGCGCTCGCTTTGCTCGCGCACGTAGTCGGCAATCGCCTGCGCCAGCAGGCGCACATTCTCGAAGGTGAACGTGTCGCTGATGACGGCCCGCCACCCATCTGTACCAAATGCAATTGTCATGATTTCCCCCTTATCACATCTAACTCACGTATCATACATTCTGCTACGGTTTTTCCATCTCCGCCAGGGCCGTGTAAGCCGGACGTACTGCGCCGCCCGGCCACGTGTCAAAATCGCCCTCGCCTAATCCCCACATAAACGGGTCGACGATGCTCCACCAGAATTCCTCGTTGTGCGGCTCCCACGTGGGATCGGGAAGATTCCATACGAACATCGGCCCAACCCAGGGTGACCAGTGTTCATGCGCATAGCGGAAGGCCCGCACCAGATAATCTGCTTGCTGTTCCGGCGTTATGGCGAACCAAGCATAATCGGGGTTTTCGGGCCGATTGTCGGTATGCCAGCCGAATTCCAGAATCGCCACTTGCTTGTTGCTATCCCCGTACTCCTCCATAATAGAGCGCATATTCTCGACGTGTCGGAAACAGAAGACTTGATGTCCCCCGTAACCGTTTGCTGGGTCCGCCACTTCTTGAGGTGAGACTTCCGGCGCGGCTTTGTAGCCAGGGGCGTTCAATCCCAACAGGTCGAAATAGGGCGCAGCGCCGGCTTCATACATCCCCCTCAAATAGTCGACATCCGGTATGGCTTCTGGCGGACCGGAACCGGTAGGCGCCAACCCAGCCGAGATAACCAGCGCGCCTGGGTCCGCCGTTTTGATGCCTACGTAGCATGCCTGCAGCACAGCGACGTAGTCGGCGGCGTTGGGGGGCAGGTTGTTCCACTCGCGGGCCAGATTTGGCTCGTTCCAGACCTGATAGCCGGCCACACGTCCCCTGTAGCGATCCGCCATTGCATGGCAGAAGGTGCCGAAGGCCTCTACGTCCACCGGCCACATTCGCCCGTCGGCATCCGCTTCTGTGGGTCTAGCCCAGAGGGGGGGGCAATCTACGCGGAAAAGTAGACTGACGCCGGCTTCCTCTGCCTCTGTGACCAGCCGATCGGCAGCGAACCATTCGTGCCGTCCTGGTCCGGCTGCTTCGATATCGAACCACGCCAGTCGCTGCTTGACCCATGTAAATCCGCCCTTACGTACCAATGACCAATCGCGCCGAGTTGCTGCCCAGGGATCCCACCACATGTGGATGTTGATCCCGTATTCAGGCGAATCGAGGCGTAGTGGTACGGGCCAGGGGGTTGGCGTTGGTTCTGGTGTGGGGATGGGATCACGCCAGGCTGAGAAGAAGCCGGTTTGCGTCCCCAACAGCCACCCGGTGAGTGCCAGGAATACCAGCCCTACTAGCATGTAGGCAAGCAACATCCGCCGCCGTGGCCGTGGCGGCTCCTGCGTCGCTTGTGAAGGATCGGTCATTAGCATGACAGAGGCCGATTAGGGAATCTTGGGCATCTCTCCGAGCGCACCGTAAGCCGGGCGCGCTGCACCTTGCATATCCAAAATGCTGTATGGTGCGTTAGGATCGGCCGGGCCGGGGCCTTTATACGAGTAGTCCAAGTTCCACAAAAACGCCAGGTGAACGAAGCCCCACTCGCGCATCAACTGGAAGGCCTGGACCGTCCATTTGGCTTGATCTTCCAGGCTGTTGTCGTCGGCGAACTCGAAGCCCGGCGGCGTAGCGCCAAATCCTTCTGAGGTAGCCCACCCAAATTCGGTAACGCACAGCGGTTTATTGAAACCCGCTTTTTGGATCATGTCGTGATACCCCCAGAGCGTGCTCTTGAACGACCAGGAGTGATCGGGGTTGTCGAACGGCCCGCGGAACTTGGCGTTGGGATCGTTATAGCCTTCATCCCACGCCACATCCGGCGGCATGTTGATCCCGTTGTGGTGCGCACCTATGCAGTCCGCGTAGTTGAGGAATCCTGCGTCGATCATTTGCTGGAAATAGACGAAATCATCCACATAAATCACGCGGTTTGGATTGGCGGGATCGGTTGCTGAAGAGCCTGTCGGCGACAGCGCCCCGCTGATGACGATGATGTTGGGGTCACGGCTTTTGATGGCCTGGTAGGCAAGGCGCAGCATTTCCACGTAGCTGGCTGCATTCACACCTGCGGCGGTGTCCCACTCACGGTCGAGATTTTGCTCGTTCCAGACTTCGATGGCGTGGATTTTGCCTTTGTAACGATCGACCATTTCACTGAGAAATCCGGTGAATAGTGTGATGTCGTCGGGCGGGGCCGCTTGCGGGTTGGCGTCGCGGTAAGTGATGCTCCATTCCGGCGCGCCGACCACGCTCAACATCACCTTGAGATTGCGCTCGTTGGCAAATTCTACCATCACGTCATAACCGCTCCAGTCCATTTGACCAGGATCAGGCGAGAAGTGATCCCAGCGCACTTGTTGTTTGACCCAGGCGAAGCCGAGTTGCTGTGAAATCTGATCGAGCGTGTAACCCGGCATGTGGATGGCGTGCGCGGCGATACCGTACCCGAAGTCCCCCCACGGCAGCGACGGATAACCAGGCGTGGTCTGCGTGCTACTTTGGGGCGTCGGTGTGGGCAGCGTGATGAAGCCTGCCGGCGTCGCTGTAGGCTGCGGGGCTGCCAAGGTCGCTGTTGGCGTCTCGGGCACCTTCGTTTCCTGTGGCCTGCTTCCCGGCAGTTTGATCACGCCAAAGACGCACGCTAGGGCCAGCAGCAGCAAGATGCCCCAGATGCTGACCGCTATGATCAGGTTGCGACCCTTCAGTCTGGAAAAAATATCTCCAACATGTTGCAAAAATGGACTATCCATTAATCCTCCACGTGTAGTCTATGTGAACACGACGATGGTCAGCCAAATACGTTGTTTATCCCCAGCCTAGATCTTTCGCCGACCGGCGTCGTGCGTGTGATGTTTCGTTTCCCGATTCGGCATAGGTTTTATCCGTGGGCGCGTGTTCGTGATTCTCGGGCGGTCCTTCGGCCAGCATCCGGTTTTCGACCTGGTCTGTGAGCACCACCGCGCCGGCCATTTGGCTGGCTTCCGAAGCATGCATAGCGGACGCGAGATCATCCACCAGATCGGTCACGTCGGCGTCGGTTGCGCCCTCGGCACGGCGGGCGAGCAGCTCGCGGTACGCCGGGCTGCCGTAGATGCCTTCGGCGTCGGCGAGACGGCCGGAATCCTGCAGGAAACGGGCGATGGCGCTTGGGTCATCGCTATTCACCTGGCTCGCTGTTTCGCGTAACTGGTGCTCGTGATGCATGCCGCTGCGCACGATGTTGGCGGCTGCGATCAGGCGTTCGACTCTGGTAGTTCCGCAACTCGGGCAGGGTGGTGGCGGTGCATCGATGCGTCGCGCCAGGTGGCGAAAGCGCCCTTCACAGACGGGACAGTAGTACTCGTAAATTGGCATTGTGCATCTTCATTCACAACAGGCCCTCGTTTTTACAAGAACGAGAGCCTGATTGTATCTCCACGATTAGTGAGTATACCCGCCTTCCTCAAAGGGGCAAGCGCCCGCTTTCTATTCACGATCCGATCTGGGTGGTGTGAGACTGGGCTGCGCGCAGACGATGGCTTGCTGTCCGGTCCGATTGGTATGGAGGTTATATGTCTCTGCGCCGCTCTGGAGCGTGATGCGATAGCCCGGCGTGACCACCATCAGACAGCGTTGTCCCGCCGTTTCACATCCCAGACAGGAGTTGGGCCACTCAACGGCGGAGACGCTTACCACAGTTATGGATTCTTTCGCAACACCCTTTTGCTCGACCAGAGTTTTGATCGCCGCCTGAACTGCAGGATTGTCGCGCTCGGTTGGCGGTAATGCTAGCTCGTCGGGCAGTTCGCAGACGATGAAGTGTTTGCGGTCCTCGCTTGTGTGGACCTGGTATTCTTTACCTTGGGCGTCCATAAACATCATGCGCCATCCAGGCGTCAGCACTTGCGCGTACATCATATCCGGTTGCGGGCATCCCAAGCTTGCATCTGGCCAGGTTACTTCTTCAACGGAAATCAATGTAAGCGCCGTCGCCGATATACCTACCTGCTCCGCCACTTGCGCCTGTAGTTTTCCTAGCTCTTGGGTTTCTGCATCCGGCGCGAACTGCGGCGCGGGCAACGGTGAGATCGGCGAAACTGGTGCGGTCGGTAACGGGGACTCTGTTGGCCTGACACTGGTATCTGGCGCTGGCTGTCCGCAGGCAGCCAGCAACATCATAATCACCATCATAGAAACGAGCGTAAATTTTCCCATTGCAACCTCCTTTGTCGGTACATTATACCATTCTTGCCCTAAAGACGTGCATCGCACGCACAAAGTTCCCTCAGGGGCTTTCCTGCAAGTGCACCAGGTTTGACGTTTCTGCGAATTCGATGGATACTGAGGATCCAAATTTGCTACAGCAGACGGGAGCAACGCTGTCAAATCGCCCCCTAACAATTGGACTATGGACTACCAAACTAAAGACACTTAGGAGGGAATGATGATCGATAGAGCACGGGACATTGCCAAGACGATGGGCTACACCAGCGTGGACGCGATTCTGGAGGCCATCGGCAGTGGGGAACTGATTCTGGTGAAAGCCATGGAAGGACGGCGCGCGAAAACGGCAGAGTGGATTCGCGAGCGGCTTGCCAGTGCGCGCGGTGAGGATGCCGGGGTGGCGACCACGCTAGAGGATATCGCCGATGCCCTGGATCTGGCTACCGAACTGGCACACTACCCGGCGGGTGCCGACGTCTGCGACATTGACTTGCCGTACGGTTGGCCAAGTTACTGCGAGCGGAGCATATTGCAGTAATTTGGGCACGTTAAACACACATTATGGGCGGCGTTCGCCGTGCACGTGAATCTGCTGTGCATCCGATGTGATCGCAATGGCGCCGACCTCGTCGGTGCGGTAAACGGGCTTGTCCATCACCCGCGCCAGCACCGACTGATCCGGGTAGCGGGCGTCATTTCCCGCGCTGATGATGACGGCCTCTGGCGCGACGGTCTGCAGAAAGGCCGGCGTGGAGGCCGTTTTTGCGCCCTGACGTGCGAGGAGCAGCACGCTGCTGCGCAGACTGTGGCCTTCGCGTGCGACCAATGTCTCTTCCACTATGGCGGTGGCGTCACCGCCCAGCAGGAAACTGGTGTTGCCATAGGTGAGGCGCAGCACCAGCGGACCGCCTGCACTTCCCGGTTCGGGCCACAGTGTTTCCAAATTGACGCCGCTATCGAGTTCCCAAACCATGCCGGCCCACAGTGTTCCCACACTCCCTGTAGGGCGCATTGCCAGGAGCGCCTCCCACTGTTCGTATAGATTACCCCGCCCTGTTTCCGGCCCAATGTTCACAAAATCGATGGTGTAGCGCTCGAGCACCGGAATCAGTCCGGGCAAACGTCCTGCCGTGGGCGAGGTGAGGATCACCATATCCAGCCGTCGATCCCAGAAGGGCATCTGCTTTCCTACCTGGGTGAGGGTTTGCGGAGCGTCCGCACCACCGTCGATCAACACCTGTTTGCCACGCGGCGTTTGGATGAAAATGGCGTCACCCTGACCCGCATCCAGGACGATGACGTGTAGGCGCCCATCGGGCGCGGCGTAGAAGTAGGCAGACAGGAGCACGAGCACGGCGAACCCTGCGGCTAGATGCCACCGGGTCACCTTTTTGAGCGCGAGCTGGTAGCGCTGCCGTTCTTCGACCGGGTGGCTGAACCACCATGTCACGACCCCCAGGACGGTGTAGTAGCCCCACACCACCGGTAGCGTGATGTTGCCCAGTTCCACTGACGCTAACGGGAAGGTCGCCGTCCAACGCACCACAGTGATGGTGTAGGCGAGGAACACCCATGCGAACCAACTGAGGACTTGCCCTAACGGTCGCAGCAGTAACCCGGCGATCAGAGCTACACCACCACCGAACATCACCTGCTGTTGCGCCGGCAATATAAGCAGATTAGTAAGCAGTGTCACCAAAGAGAGGCGGCGGAACACGCCGATGATGACGCCGGTCGTGGTGATTTGCGCAGCGATGGTGACGATAAGGGCGTCGCTTAACAGGCTGACGACCTTGTGCGCGCGTTCCTGGTCGGTGAAGTATTCGAAAAGGCGTTGAAACCAGCACGTAACTGGCTCGGTGTAGAGGATTAACCCCAATGTCGCTGCCAGGCTGAGCTGAAATCCGACATCCCACAGCACGTAGGGGTTTAGCATTCCCAAGACCCATACTGCTGTTGCCAGGGATGTCGGCCCGTGGGGAGCGCGTTCCTCCTTCCTTGCGAGGATCGTCACTGTCGCCATGACTGCGGCCCGCAACACTGCTGCCGACGCGCCCACTAGCACGGTGTACAGCCACAAGCCCACCAACGGCAGGGTCGTCTTCCCGCGTCCCTTGAGCAGCTGATTGCCCGTCTGCACGAAAACGGCGGCAATGATCGAGAGGTTGAAGCCGGAAATAGCGACGATGTGACTGGTCCCGGTGGCGACAAAGGCCTCGTCCAGATCGCCGGGGATGCCGCTTTCTACGCCCAGGAGGATACCGGCGAGCAGGGACGCCTTCGGTTCAGGCCATATGGATAGCAGCGTCTTGAGGGCATGCGCTTTGAAACGGTAGAGCCACTCCAACAAGAAAAACCCGTGCCCTGTACTCAACACGGTCGTGTCGGCCTGGCGCAGCAGCGAGTGGACGCCCTGGCGGGCCAGATAGTCACGGTAGGAGAAGCTCTCGAAGACCGGTGGCGTCTCCAGCAAGCCCGTGGCGCGGACGAGATCGCCGTACTCGATGCTGGTGTAGGCCGGGGCCTTCACGAGGACGTGCCCATGCATGGGAACGGCGCTGTCGTCGGCGAGGATGAGCGCCTCGACTTTGATGTGCAGATTGGTAAGGGTGGGACGGTGATCAGGTTCGCGGCTGATGACGCCCTGGAGGGTGACACGTCCGGCTCCGTTGTAGAAGGCGATGTGATCTGCATCGATGCGTGGTTGGGCGATCAGGAGCCGTCCCGCGCCAATCAACAATCCAATCAAAGCGAAGGCGGTGCGGCGGGCAGCACGGTGCTCTCCCCATCCGGTACGAAGTATGAAGGCTGTCGGGAGGGCCAGGAGCAGCCATATGGGAGAAAAAAGCGCGGCCTGGGCCAGAAGAACTCCCCCAGCCCAGGCCAGAACGAAGATCACAAGTGGGGTCATCCCCGGTGGGGGGGCCGTCGTCTGCGGCCCCAAGCGTCAGCCGGCGATGGCCTCGCTAAGAGAGCGGATGTCGTAGAAGGGGCCGTCGGTGGGGGTGACGCAGCGGACGCGCAGTGTCGCAAGGGTGTGCTGGCGTCCGTCGACCTCGATGTAACCCTGGTTGTAAGCAGTTTCGCCGTAGTGTGCGGCGAGAGATTGCGCGAACGTGGTCTGCACTTCGGCTTCGAGCGCAGCGGCACGTTCCTGGCGGGTGATGACGATGAAATCATCGTGGCCACCATAACCGATGAAGTCGTTTTCAATCTCATCGTGAGCCAACGCTTCGGCAAGAAGGCTGGCCGCATCGTGGAGTAGTTTTTCGCCGGCCATAAAGCCATAGGCTTCACGGAAGGTATCGAGCTTGAGGATGCGGAAGCGCATCAGCACCCAATCGCCGTCTGGCGTGTGCAGAAGGTTGAGCAGTTCGTCGTGAACTTGCCGGCCTGCCGGTAGACCTGTGGTCGGATCGGTGATATTGTCCAGGTTCTTGCGGTTGATGGCGTTGCGGACGCGCAGTGCTACAAGCTCGGGGTCAAGCGGACTATCGATAAAATCGTTGGCTCCGCCTTCCAGGCTGGCAAGGCGCTCCTGGCGGTTTTCCTCATCGCCGAATAGCATAAGAAAGGTGTGTTTGGTGCGGTTGATCTCATGCAAGCGGCGGATCACTTCCAGGCTGCTGATGTCGGGCAGGCTGGTGCTGACGAGAATGACCTGGGGCATAAAACGGACCGCAAGTTTGATACCATCTGTACCGGTGCGGGCCTCGGCTACTTCCAGTCCTTCTTTTATAAATTGATCGGACAACAACTCGCGGTTGCCGTCGCGGTCTTCGATAAGCAGAACTCGACCTTCCACGTCTCACTCCTTGAACGTAGTCAATCCTATTGCTTATTATAGAGAGGAACTGAGATTAGGTCAAGTCCATATTTGGTGCAACGGGGAATACAACACGGAATCCGATGGCGTGCGAGCGGTTGTGGGGACGACTGCGTTCGGTGATGAAGGTCCGGGCCGATTCTGCTGGAAAGTTCCACGCGCCGCCGCGCAAGATTTTCGTGTATTGGTCGTAGTCGCTGACGGTCCATTCCCAGACGTTGCCGGCCATATCGAGCGCGCCGCTGGGGCTTTCTCCTTCCACGAAGATGCCCACAGGCGTTGGCCCGCCCAGACCGCTCTCACGCGTGTTGGCGTGGGGTGGGGTAAAGGTTTCGCCCCAGGGATAGCTACGCCCGTCGGGGCCGCGCGCGGCGCGCTCCCATTCCTCTTGCGTGGGCAGTCGTCCGCCCACCCAGGCACAATAGGCGGCTGCTTCATCCCATGTGACGAGCACGACCGGCTGATTGCTGCGTCCGTTGGGGTAGATGCGTTGCTCTGAGTCCCAGTTGTAGACGCGTGCCCAGTCTTCGTCTACATAGGGGATGGGGATCTCGGGGTGTGCCTGGAGAAATTCGGCATACTGCGCCTGGGTGATGGGGTAGCGTCCAATGCGGTAGGCTGGCAGCTCGCAGGGCTGTTTGGTCGCGCCACAGGGGAATTCTCCGGCGGGAATCATCACCGTTTCGGCAAAGTCGCGGGGATCGCCTAGATGTCCGAGTGCCAGTCCTGCCGAAAGGCGCTGGGCGATTGGAGCGGGATGCCCACGTTGCATAAACCGCATCAGGGCACGACTGTAGCCTGGATGGCACTGCCGTGCGATTTCGACGGCGGCGCGGAGGCGCGCGATGTTGCCACCCACCAGATCGTCCCATACTTGCCGGTCGGGATCGTGGGCGTCAGGCACAGACCCAAGGCAGGCGCGGAGTTCGTGCGGCGCAAGGTAGCTGAACAGGACTGTATCGTCATTCGTTGCGCCTAGGAGACAGGTGAGAAGCGGGTCGGCAGTATAGCGGGCGATGTCGGCGGGCAACGGTTTCGTGCCTGAAAATATCGTGCCGTCATCCTTGACCTGGGAGGCGCGTATGTGCAGTTCTAGCTCCTGCAGCAAACAGGGTTGTTCTGCCAGAACGGCGTACAGCTCTGGATAGCGTTCCTGAAGGATGATGATTTTCGCCAACAGGGTGGGGTCGAATTCTTCCGGCACGCCTCCCGCTGGCTGTGTGAGTGCCTGGCGCAGGCGTAGGGCGTTCAGCCCTTGTTTGATACGCCTGGGGTTGGGTGGTAATCCTGCTGCGAGGACGCGGCGCGCTCCGGCTGGCAGGTCGGGAGCCAGCCTTGCCAGGATTCCTTCGATGTGGTTGGCCGAGAGCAGTGGCAGTGTGAAGGTCACCTGCACCAGCCGTTTCAGGTGAGTGGCTTCGGTGAGGGAGGTGCCGTAACGCGCGTTGAGACTGGCAGTGAGGCGCTCGTATTCGGCTGCCAGGAAACATAGGCTTCCCGGTACGCCAAGAAAGCGCTGCATGGCTTCGAGCGTATCCAGCGCGTACTCTGGCGGGCAGGCATCGAGGCCGTCGACAAAAAGAACAAATCGCCCTCTGTGCGCGGTAACGTAGTTGTCGATCCACCGGGCAAATGTGGCAGGGAATGCACTGGCCAGCGTGTCGGGGATCGTATTGGCGACGGTGAGGCGCGTTTCCCAGTCGGTAAGTTGTTGCGCATCCTCGGCCCTCAGATCGAGGGATTTGAGCACCGCGAGTGCCTGTAATAGCAGAGTGCGTGGTATGGCGGAGCCTGTGCGGCTGTGCTCGGTGACGTTAAACCATAACGTGAGGACTGGGTGGTTCGTGGCCATCGCCTGCTGTATTAATGATGCCGCGATAAGGTGCAATAGGCTTGTCTTGCCACATCCTGCAGGACCAAAGACGCCGGTGGTGAGCGGCCATTCCCCCGCCAGTGATAAGCGGCTGAGGGCTTCGGCGTAGGTACTGAAGCCAAGGGCGTCTTGTGCTGCTGTTGTAATCGGTTGATCGGCGCAAAACGCGAGAGACATCGTCTCAACTCCTCTTGGTCAACAGATTGAACAGATAAGCGCTAGTTGATAAATATGCAATATCAACCAGTATAGGTAGATTTATATTTATGTCAAGGCATACGAATTTTGCACGCGATTGTGCTGACGTGGAATGGTTATTCTCCATACGACAAATGGATAAGCCTCACTTGACCTGGCTCTCGCCCATGTTACTATTGAAATGGGTCGGCATACGGGATCAACAACCTGTCTGCCCACTGTTGACGATCAAATTCATCTCAAAGGAGCACATCTATGATGCATACAGCGGACTATATCGACATGGAAATGAACTATGCCACGCACACATACACTCCCCTGAACGTTGTACTCAGTCGCGGCGAGGGCGTGTGGGTGTGGGATGTGGAGGGTAAGAAGTACCTCGACTGCTTGAGCGCCTATTCCGCACTGAATCAGGGACATCGCCACCCGCGCATTGTGGGCGCATTGCTCGAGCAATTGGAGCGCGTTACCCTCACCTCGCGTGCGTTCTACAACGATCAGTTTCCCCTTCTAGCGAAAGAGCTCTGTGACCTCACGAGGTACGATATGCTGATTATGATGAATTCTGGCGCGGAAGCAGTAGAGGCGGGGATCAAATCGGCGCGGCTGTGGGGATACCAGGTGAAGGGCATCCCCGACAATCAGGCTGAGATCATCGTCTGCGGGCACAATTTTCATGGGCGAACCATCACGGCGATCTCGCTTTCGACAACGCCGTTGTACAAAAAGGACTTTGGGCCGTTGACGCCCGGCTTCAAGGCGATCCCCTTCGGCGATATTGAGGCGTTGGAGGCCGCCATCACGCCCAATACGGCGGGCTTCCTCGTAGAGCCGATCCAGGGAGAGGGTGGGGTCATCGTTCCTCCGGTCGGATACTTGCGTGCCGCGCGCGAAATTTGCGATCGGCGCAATGTTTTGTTCCTCGCTGATGAGATCCAGACCGGCCTGGGGCGCACTGGCAAGCTGTTCGCCTGTGAGTGGGAGGATGTGCGGCCCGACATCGTCATTATTGGTAAGGCGCTCTCCGGCGGGATGATGCCCATCTCTGCCGCGTTGGGCGATCGTGAGATCATGGGGTTGTATAAACCAGGGATGCACGGTTCTACCTTTGGCGGCAATCCGATGGCAAGTGCCGTGGCGCGCGCCGCGCTGCGCGTTATCATCGATGAGAAGCTGTCGGAGCGCGCGCGGGAGATGGGTGAGTACTTCATGGCGGGCTTGCGTGCCATCAATAGTCCCTATGTCGCTGAAGTGCGCGGCAAGGGATTGCTCGTCGGTGTGGCACTGAAGGAAGAGGTGGGGAACGCACGGCCTTTCTGCGAGCAGTTGCAGGATCGTGGTATCCTGGCCCATGAAACGCACGAGACGGTTATTCGCTTTGCGCCGCCGCTCATCATCACGCGGGACGTGCTGGACTGGGCGATTAGTGAGATCGCGGCGGTGTTGGCTCCTTAACGTCGACGGTATAGAGCCGGTCAGTGGTATGGAATCTGTAATTGTTCCTTATCTGGTGAATTGTCGGGCTTTTGTTTGTACTCAATTTCGCGTATAATAGAGGTATAGGATCGTCGCTTGTTCTGGCGCAGCGTTGGCACGTCACCATGCAGCGGCGTTCAAACTGACGACAACTTGACAATTTGACTAACGACGACCCGACTATTTACGAAGAGGGAGGAATTTATAATGGAGATAACGCCTTCGATTTTGCATACTGCAGACCTTTTTGCGGGGCTAGGTGAAGCGCAGTTGGCAGCGCTTGCGATGGTGGGGCAAGTCTCCGTGTTTCATCGCGGAGATGTCATTTTGAGAGAGGGTGAGCAAAGCACCTCCGTCTATGTTGTCTTGAAGGGGCAGGTCGAGGTGGTTTCCGAGTTGACCGAGAACACCACCAGCCTTATCATTCTGGGGGCCGGGCAAAGTTTCGGCGAGATGTCCTTGCTCGATGCCGGACCGCGCTCGGCAACGATTCGCTGTCTTTCGCCGGAGGCGAGCCTGTTGACTTTCAGCCGCAATGATTTGCTGGCTTTCTGGGAACAGGAGAGTCGCGTGGGCTATAAGATGCTGTTCAATATCGCCCGCGACCTGGCATTTAAACTTCGCATTCGGAATTTGACGAACGCGCTGCCCAGAGGGGGAGGGGACCTATGATCTACAAGGTCAGTTACGTTATTGTTGGAGGGCAGCATCGGGGCATGGTCATCAACCAGGATGAGGCCCCGCAGGTTGGCAATCGCGTTGAATTGGACGAGCAGGTGTGCGAGATCATCGAAGTGCAGGAATTGGTCCCATCGATGGGGGACTTTGCGTATCTGCACGTCACGTGCCGTCCGGTGAAGAAGAAACGGAAGCCCCGTAGTTCGTAATGCTCGGTAATCAGTCCTCAGTGATTAGGGATGAGGTTGTTATTATCCCTAATCACTGATTGCCAATCGCTTATCCCCAATCATCGTCCCAGGAAGTCAAGCAGCAGGTGTGGGGTGATGCGTGCCTCGATCCAGGCCGCGAGCAGGAGCAGCGGCAGCACCACGCTTACGAAGAGTTTGACGAAGTGCCCGGCTTCGCGCAGGATGCCATCTATCCCTCCGCCTTTCTCAGGCGGTGAGAGCATTATATCGCCCATCCGCATGGCTTGCGCCGTTGCCAGGATGGCCGCCGGGAGTTCCACGATGCCATGCGGCAGCACCGTCACCGCGAGAAAGAGCCCGGGATTGAACCCGATGCCGCCGATTTGTCCAACGACGTAGACGATAATGGCGACAGGGGCCAACAGCAGCAAAAGCGCCAGGATGCCCATCGATATGAGAGCCAGTAGCGCTGCGATGAACAGTGAACGAACATTGTTGAAGAAGATGGCCCACGGTGTGAAAGATTTCAAAAGCCCGGTTTGTGTGACCATCGAACCGATGCTTTCGAGATTCTGAATGTCCGCCAGACTAAAGGCTTGTACAGGCAGTGGGAAGTTCCGTATTCCCCATACACCGGCACCGATGCCGCCCACCAGGATAACGGCCACGGTGATCAGCAATTCAGGCCGCATCCCGCGGATGATAGCGGGAATCTCACGGGTGTACAAAGCCTTCAGTCCGTTACGGGGCCAGGCCGCTTCCCAGAACACGCGTAGGCCGCGCCGCAGGTTCAGTTCGTCGATGTCGCGGCCCAAGAGATGCTCGCGGTTGAAGAGGCGGATGCCCAGACGGATCAATAACACGTTCACGATCACCAAACACAACGCGATCAACCAGAGCATGGTGTAGTCGGCGAAAAGCAGCAAGCTGGCCTCTACTTGCAAAAGGAAGGCCATCGGAATGATGATGAAGCTCGCCAGGAGATTGGCCGCGCGCACGCTTGTGGATTGACACGAGACGATGACCGCGCCGGAGACCATCACCAGGGATTGCGTCGTGGATAGCGTCATCGAGACTAACAGCAGGGAGAGGGGCGGCCACCAATTCAACGTGAAGCCCATCAACAGCAGATAGGTCACCATCCCCAAATAACTGGCGAGGACGGGGGGGGTGGTCGCTGCAAGCAGTTTCCCGGTATACAGTTGCAGGTCGGTCAGCGGTGTCGCCAACAGCGATTCCAGGCTGCGACGTTCTTTTTCGCCCACGAAAGTCTCAAGCGCGATCACCAGCGAGAATGAGCTGGGGAAGAAACCCACCACCAACATCAGGAAGGGGAGAAGGCGTTCCATGATCAACGATGCCCCATATTGGTTGACGAATGCCAATCCCTGATTGGCAGCGAGAACTGCCAGAAACGGAAACCCGATCACCAGAATAATGATGGGCACAATGATGCGCCAGTCGCGCAGGGTATCCTTGATCTCCCGGCGCAGGACCACCCACACAGGGAACCAGGCGGTCCGCAGGCGCTGCCAAGTGAAAGAGAAACTCACAGGTGGCTTAGCTTGTGTTTCAAGACTCATGCGTGTCCCTCCACCGCTCGCAGGTAGACCGCTTCCAGGCTTTGGGCGACCTCGCTTAACGTCAACACGGCTACACCGGAGGCGCTGAGTGTCTGGAGTAGTGCGGGGTTCGTGACCGCCGGATCGGGTGTGCTGTAGCGGATCCAATCATCACTGGCATCCTGTATGTGAGCTCCACTGTTGGCAATGGTGTGCTCGACCAGCGCAATGATGCCGTTTTGAGTGGGGCTGGCAAGACGGATTTCCATCAACGGAGGGCCGAGCAGGCGTTCTTTGAGCGCGGGCGTAGCGTCTTGTTCCACAATGCGTCCCTGGCGGATGATGGCGATACGATCGGCCAGGGCTTCGGCCTCCGGCAAGTTGTGGGTACACAGGATGATGGCGCGATGGGCATCGTTGCGCAGTTGCGTGATGGTGTCTCGCACCAGCCGCGCGCTCGCCGGGTCCATTGCGGAGGTCGGCTCGTCAAGCAGCAGCACGGGGGGATCGTGAAGCAGCGTTCGTATCAGCGCGATTTTCTGCGCCATGCCTTTGGAGTACTCACCCAGACGGCGATCCAGCACGTTTTTGTGGTTTGCCTCGGGCCTGTGGTCCATCACAGCCCCGTGGTTTACCACGGGCGTCATCTTGAACCAGTCGGCGAGTTCGTCGATGCGCGTGCGCCGTTCTGGGGTGGGGATCTCGCGCAGTTGTCCGAAGAAGTCCAGATATTCGCGCCCGGTCATGCGGCTGTAGAGACCAGGCGCTTCGGTGAGCATTCCAACGTTGCGCCGCACGTCATGACCTTGCGTTGCTACATCGTATCCAGCGACGCGCGCCCGCCCGGCGGTGGGCTTGAGGATGGCGGCGAGCATACGTACCGTTGTCGTCTTGCCGGCGCCATTGGGGCCTAACAGGGCCATCACCTCGCCTGGCCGCACAGTCAACGTGATGTCGTCCACGGCCATTAACCCGTCAAACACTTTCGTCAACCCTTCGATTTCGATCATATCATTATCCTTCCACATTATGTAGCAGGATTATACCACGGAAACGACCATTTTGAAGATAAAGATTGATATTTTTTGCCGTTACATTACAACAAAAAGCGCGGGATCGCGATCCCGCGCCAATATCCGGCATGAGTTCCACTTTCACAAGCAAGTATGCTTGCATGGTACACTTCACCACGCAAGCATACTCCTCAGCCTCACATCTGCCGTTTACCGATTTGCCACTTACCGACGCCGCAAAAATGCCGGAATCTCAATGTTGTCGCGGTCAATGCCACTATTCGCCGCGGCGCTGGCGACCGCATCGACACGAGCGCTGAATAGATCGTGCGTTTCAGCGCGGCGCGACTGCGGCTGTACTGTGCGCATCCGCTCCTGGTGCTCGTCGCCATCGAAGCCGGTGGCGATGACGGTGACGCGCACCTCGTCGGCCATGGCTTTGTCGATGACGGCTCCAAAGATCATGTTGACGTCGGGGTGTGCCGTCTCGCGGATCACCGATGCGGCCTCGTTGACCTCGTAGAGGGTCATGTTTTCGCCGCCGGTGATGTTGAAGAGGATGCCCCGCGCACCATCAATGGTGATATCCAGTAGACGACTGGAGATGGCCTGCTGCGCGGCTTCGAGCGCGCGGTTTTCGCCAGCGGCTTTTCCCACTGCCATTAACGCGGCGCCGCCTTCCTGCATAATTGCCTTTACATCGGCGAAGTCCAGGTTAATCAGACCGGGCACGGTGATGACTTCAGTGATGCCTTGAATGCCCTGACGCAGCACGTCATCGGCCACGCGGAAGGCGTCGGTCAGCGCTACGCGCTTTTCAGTGATCTCCAACAGGCGGTCGTTGGGGATGACAATGAGGGTGTCGACCACTTGCTTGAGGGCCTCGATGCCTTCGACTGCCGAACGCGCGCGCTTTGCGCCTTCAAATAGGAAGGGCCGTGTCACCACGCCGATGGTGAGCGCCTTCAGCTCTTCCTTGGCGATGCGGGCGATGATCGGCGCGGCACCCGTGCCGGTACCGCCTCCCATACCGGCGGTCACGAAGACCATATCGGAGCCTTGCAGCACGTCGCGGATATCGTCTTGCGATTCCTCAGCGGCTTTGCGGCCCTCTTCTGGATTTCCGCCCGCGCCCAGCCCGCGCGTTACCGTGTCGCCGATGCGCAGCAGTTTCGGCGCATCGCACAACATCAATGCCTGCGCGTCGGTATTCAGGGCGATAAAGTCCACGCCCTGAAGTCCTTCGGCAATCATCCGATTGACGGCATTGCTGCCGCCGCCGCCCACGCCAACGACGCGGATCTGAGCAAAGTTCTCTCCCTTGTTAGCCATAGTCGCACCTCCGTCAAAGTATGTTTTCCTCTGTGTTGACAAACTCCTATAATTCATCGTTCTACCTTCCTTCTGCCGCTATGTTGACCATCGATTTCCCATCTTAGCCATCCTTGCGAAGGTTGCGAATGAGAATCTTTTTGAGACTATCGTTCTGAACCTTCGCCAGGATACCCAAGTTATCCTGGCAAGAGTGTCTTGAGCCAGGGCCCTAAACGTTTCCACCACGGGATGCGCACCGTGCGCCATCCCCCACCACCTTCTTCCCACATGGGCATCCATTCCACCAATCCCACTGCGACAGCAGCGCTCGGATTGGCGACTTGATCAGTTAAACCGGAGATATTCTTCGGTACGCCGATTTGCACCGGTAGTTGGAACAGGTCGCGCGCCAGTTCGCGCAGACCCGGCAACTGCGCCGTGCCGCCGCATAGCACCAGACCCGCGGGCAGCAGGCCATCGTACCCGGAGCGTTTGATCTCCTGCTGCACGTTTTCCAGGATTTCTTCGCAGCGCGCCTGGACGATTTGCGCGAGTTTCCACCGCGGCACCACTATTGGGCTGCCTTCACCATAAGGGGAGATGGTGAAGCGCTCATCTTCGGCGACTTGCGCGGCCAGCGCGTGCCCGTGCTGTATCTTCACTTGCTCGGCGATTTCCGACGGCAGTCGTAGGCCGATGGCGATGTCGTTGGTGATGTATTCGCCGCCCAATGCCAGCGAGCGCGTGTGCCACACCGTCCCCTCGATGAAGATAGCGATGTCGGTGGTACCTTCCCCAATATCGACGAGCACCACGCCCATCTCTTTCTCCGTATCGGAGAGCATCGCCTTACCCGACGCCAGCCCGGTGAGCACCAATTCACTGACCTCGATGCCCGCGCCCTGCACGCACTTTTGCAGGTTCTGCACTGCCGTGCTCGATGCCATCACTACGTGGGCTTCGACTTCCAGGCGGAACCCGTGCATCCCCAGTGGATCGCGCACGCCCTGTTGCCCATCCACCGTGTAGCTGCGGGGGATGATATGGATCAGTTCCTGGTTTTGCGGCAGGACGATCGCACCGGCGGCTTCCAGGACGCGATCCACGTCGTCGGGCATAATACCACGGTCACGTCGCATCACGCCAACCACACCCTGGCTATTGCGCGAGCTTATGTGCGCGCCCGTCACGCCGACGTAGGCACGTTCGATCTGGTAGCCGGAGCTTTGTTCTGCGCGTTCTACGGCTTCGGCGATGGCGGTGGTAGCCTCGTTCACATTGACGACCACGCCCTTTTTGATACCCTTGCTGGGTACGCTGCCAACACCGACGATGCGCGTACCCTCTGTCTCTGTCACCTCGCCCACCAATACCAGGATGCGGTGACTGCCAATATCGATACCTACAACCGATCGTTCCACATTAACACCCCCTTTACTTTACCACAAGCGTTCGAGTGAGTACGTTGGACCTTCGGGGAAGCGCACGTCTATCGTCCAGGGGAAGACGCCGTTGCCGGCAACGGTGCGCGCTTCCAGATGCGCGATCAGCGCGACGTAAATGCTCCATCTCGCTTCCATATCTGCCCCGACGCCGAAAGCGACCCGCCGGCCCTGTGGGTCGGTCCAGATCAGGCCACGTTCCGGGTGATATTCTAGGCCATTTCCGTCTGCCGTCGAGTCGATGCCGAGTGCTGCCAATGCCGTCACACCTTCCGATACGGCGACCCGTGTGCGGCTGTTATCCCCTTCGGGCAGTGGGCCGCGCACCACAGGCAGCCCGGCACGCACCTCGGGGAAGGGCAAAAGTACGCCTTCTGCGTCGATTCCATAGATTGCGTTCTCCGTCACCCAATTGAGGACCGGCTGACGCTCTTGCACGTAGATGACACATGCCGCTGGAAAGCGGCTGCACTCGACCTGGGCTGCGGTGATGGCGGGAACTTGCTCCATAATGGCGGCGGCAGCAGCGTGAGGGCGCAGCCGCAGGCCGTGCCAGCCCAGCAAATCCGACGCGACTGCCACATTGAAGGCCGTTTCCTGGGAACTGGCTCCTGTCACGCGAATGTTCTGGCTCATCAGATACCAACGGTTATCCACGAGGAGCCAGATAACCGCAGTCCCGATGAGTGTGAGCAGTACGATGAGTTTCCAGGGGATATACAGTTGCGCATCTACCGCACGCGCACGTGAATTGGAAATGCCTGTCCGTGCGGACGTGGTGCGGGACCTGCCACCGTATGGCCGCTGCTGCGCGCCTAGCAAAGCGGCAGTGCGATAATATGGTCGTTGCTCTGGCTTCTTTTTCATATCGCTGCCTCAGTCTGTGTCACAGTAATCAGTAATTGTAATGCGTAATGGGTCTGGAGTTACGTATTCACGCATTTTCATTTCTCGCTCGGTCGGAAAACCCTCACGGATCGTGCGTTCTCTGCTTGCCGGTCCAACGCCAAGTCGATGAGCCATTCCAGTAAACGGTCGTATGGTATGCCTGATGCCTCCCACAGCTTGGGATACATGCTGATATTGGTAAACCCCGGGATGGTGTTGATCTCGTTCAGATAAAGCTCGCCCGTCGTGCGGCTGAGTAGAAAATCTACCCGCGCCATGCCTGTGCCATCGATGGCGCGGTAGGCCTCGACCGCCAAATGCTGTATCTGCCGGGTCATGGCCTCGTCCAGCGGCGCCGGGATCAGCAGTTCCGATGCCTCTTCGCCATCATCCAGATATTTCGCGTAATAGTCGTAGAATTCGCGGCTGGGGATGATTTCGCCGGGCACCGATGCCATCGGGTTCTCGTTGCCCAGGACGCTCACTTCGATCTCGCGCGCGTCGGGCACAGCCCACTCCGCCAGAATGCGGCGGTCGTAAAGTGCGGCTTCATCCATCCCTTGTTGCAATTCGGTGCGGTCGTGACATTTAGTGATGCCGACGCTCGACCCCAGATTGGCCGGCTTGGTGAAGATGGGATAACCGAGTTTGCGCTCGACCTCGTCCATTACCGTCTCCGGTTCGGCCAGCCACTGCCGGCGCGTCGTCCATACGTAATCCATGATGGGCAACCCCCGCGCCTTGACGACGTCCTTGAAGGCGATTTTGTCCATCGCCAGCGCCGAGTTGAGCACGCCGCCGCCCACGTAGGGCACGCCCGCCAGTTCGAGCAAGCCCTGCACCGTGCCGTCCTCGCCGAACGTCCCGTGTAGCACCGGGAAGACGACGTCCACCCGCGAGAGGGAGGCCAATGCCGCAGGATGCGGTGTACTCTCGTCGCCACTTTCGATGGTGGCGAGATGATTATTTGTCGCCGCTTGGGCCTCAGTGTCAGCCCACAGTCCTTGCTTGGACGGATCGGCGAAAATGGCGGCGAACTGCGTCCCGGTGAGATCCTCGCTTTCCAGCGCCTTCATCGGATCCGCACCGACGAGCCAGCGTCCCTGCCGGGTGATTCCCACCGGGATCGCCTCGTATTTCTCCGGATCTAGCGCGCGCATCACCGAGCGAGCCGACATGATGCTCACTTCGTGTTCGCCGGAGCGCCCGCCGAATAACACCGCTACTTTCACCCGTTCCGTTTTCAATCTTCAATCTCCAATCCTAGATCTGAAATAATCTCGATTTCTGGCTCAAGGCGGACACCGAATTGCCGCTGGACTTCTGCCTGGACCAGGTCGATCAGGGCCTGGTAATCGGCTGCCGTGCCATTGCCCTCATTCATGATAAAGTTGGCATGCTGTTCTGAGATTACGCATCCGCCGTGCCGTGTGCCCTTCAACCCCGCCGCTTCGATCAAGCGCCCGGCGTAATCTCCGGGCTTACCCGGTTCGCCAGGCGGATTCTTGAACGTCGAACCCAGCGTCCGGCCCGCTGGCTGGGTGCGCTGGCGGCGCTCGGTGTATTCGGTCGCTTTCGCCGCCAGCGCTGCCGGGTCGCGCAGCGTCAATTGTAGCGTTGCACTGACCACGATCACCTGCATCTTCGTCGCCTTGAGCTTGCTGTACCGGTACTGGAACGCGAACCAGTCCGGCTCTACCGTTTGAATGTGCCCGTCCGGTGTCAATATCTCGGCAGCGATAAGCATTTTGGCGATTTCGCCGCCGAATGCGCCTGCATTGTTCACCACCGCTCCACCGGCTGTGCCGGGCAGTCCCACCGCCCACGTTAACCCACCCCAACCCCTACGTGTGGTCTCCTGCGCAACTGTGGCGATAATGGCGCCGGATTCGACAACCACTCGGCATGTCGCTGTGTCGTACTCCACGCCGCGCGCGTGATTGAGAACGACCATACCGTGCAATCCGCCATCGGGCAGAAGCATGTTGGTCAATCCACCGAAGACTCGCCATGGTATTCCGACCTCTTGCGCCAAACGGATGGCCTGAATAAGCGTGTCGCGGTCGCGCGCGATGACCAACAGTTCCGCCGGTCCACCAATGCCGACCCTAGAATACCGCGCCAACGGAACATCGCGCTGCGCGGCGTCACCTAACGTCGCCGCGATTTCGGCCTGCGCGCGCTCGACACGCACGGCGTTACCGGCCTCCCTTTTGCTTTCCCTGGGCCCGTTTAACCACCCGCATCTTGGCAGTCAGCGCCTCGGAATGATAGGCCCGGTAGCGCGCTTCCTGACGCCCTTTGATGCCCGTGAATTTGATGAACCAACGTGTTAAACGTGACATAGTCCCTCCGTAACAAATGGCAGATGGTAAATTGCAAATGGCGAATCCGTTCCGTACGATTTCCAAATCTTCACCCCACCATGCTTCAATCAACTGGTGCGTTCCAGTTCGAAGACGAGACGCTTGCCCACGATGTACTCGTTACCCGCGCCCAGCATTAGGATGACATCGCCGGTTTGTGCCTGCTCGGTGAGGCGATGGATGGCCTCTTCTAGCGTCGCAAACGCGCCGACTGACGGATGCTTGATCTGTTGCGCCAGCGTGTCGGATGTCAGCGTGCCATCGTCGCTTTCGCGCGCCGCGTAGATGGGCAATACAAACACCTGATCGGCTTCCGCGAACGCTGTCATAAAATCGGCATGCAGCGTCTTGACGCGGCTAAACGTGTGCGGCTCCCACGCGGCGACGATGCGCCGTCCCGGATAGCGCTGCCGCGCTGCCTGCAGGACGTTGCGAATTTGCGTGGGGTGGTGGGCATAATCATCGATGACGACGATGCCATCCACGTCCCCCAACACTTCGAAGCGCCGCGCCGTGCCGGTGAACCGTTCCAGCGCCGCGCGGGCGACCGTCCATTTGATCCCCAAAACCTCGGCTACACTCAACACCGCCAGCGCGTTGACGGCGTTATAGTTGCCGGGCACGCGTAGGTGGATATCGCCCATCACCTCCGCGCCCAGTCGGGCGGTGAAACTTACGCCGCCCTGCTCGTTCGCGCGAATGTCGATGGCGCGCCACGTCAACCCGATGCCCTCATTTTGCCCATACAGCATCAAATTTCCGCCATTGGCGTGATACGACGCCGCGATGGCGTGCGCCAGTTTATCGTCGTTGCAGGCGATCAACGTGCCGTCTGCGTGGATGTTGTCTACGAAGTTACCGAAGGCCATCCGCACAAAGCGCGCGCTGGGGAAGCTGTCCGGGTGATCGAATTCCACGTTCGTCACGACGGCGATGGCCGGTTTGAGCGCCAAAAACGTGCTGCGGTATTCATCTGCTTCGATCACGAAATGCTTCCCGGTCCCGGCGTGGCCGTTGGTGCCCAGGTCCGCCATCACCCCGCCTACGATGTAGGTGGGGTCGAGACCCGCTTCCAATAGCAGGAGCGTTGTCATGCCGGTGACGGTGGTCTTACCGTGCGCCCCCGCGATGGCGATGACGTCGTAACCAGCCGTCAGCGTGCCGAGAAACTGCGGGCGATCCAGCACGTGGATGCCTTGCCGCTTCGCTGCTTGGATCTCGGCGTTGTCTTCATGGACGGCGGAGGAGATCAGCACCAGATCGGCCTGACCTAGGTTGTTCGCCGCGTGCCCGATGGCCACCGGAATGCCTTCTGCCCCCAGCGCATCGGTGAGTGGCGATTGCCGCTGATCCGAACCGTGAATGCGCAGTCCCTTACCGTGCAGCACGCGTGCAATCGCCGACATTCCGGCGCCGCCGATGCCGACGATGTGTACCTCGTGGAACTGCTGCAAGTTGATCATGACGCAACCTCAAATAAAGACGATGAGCACGAAGGCGAATGCGATCGCCACCGCTACCAATAACGTTGGCCCTTCCAGCCAGCCAATCGGCAGATACGGGATGATGCCCAGAGCCTGTGTTGTGGTCGGTGCGGTGATGCCCCACAGCTCATACCCTTTCTGATGTAGAAATCCCCACAACATCCCAATAATGAGGAAGCCGTTGATAGCGCCAAGAAAAAATCCCAATAGCGTGTCCTGCAACTTCTCCTTGCGCGCCCGCGTGCCCAGGACGGATGAGATGATGGTGGTGGCGTAGCCAAAAGAGACGACGATGATAAAGAGCATCCCGCGCACGTAAAACCAGGTTTTGGCATCGTTGGCCGCCAACGCCTGCAGCGAACTGTTGATAACCGGCACGTGTCTGAGCAGCACCATCTCGATGAAGCGCGCCAGAATCACGCTAAAGCAGACCAGCAGTTCCTTTGCCCATCCGCGCAGCCCGCCGATGATGCCGAACAGCAATATCAGACCAAAAAACACGGTTTGTATGGGTATCATTTCATCCCTCTTTTTGGGGCCGCCACCTGCACCAGCAGTTCCGCCAGACGCTGCGCTGCATCGGGCCGGGCGAGCGCGCGGGCGGCTGCCGCCATCGCCTCTCGCCGTGGGCCATCTAGCAGTAGACTGCGTGCCGTAGAAGCGAGTTGTGCCGGCAGTGCAGCGTCTTCCAACACGACGGCGGCACCACGGTCGGTGAGCCACGCCGCGTTGACCTTCTGGTAGCGCCAGGCGTGAGGGTAGGGGACCAGGATCGAGGGCAGGCCAAAATATGGGGACTCACCCAGAATCGAAGCCCCGGCCCGGCAAATGACCAGGTCCGCTGCTGCCATTGCCGCGCCCATCTCATCGTGGAGATAGGCATATGCGTGATAACGTGTCCTGACAGTTTCTGGTAGCGCCTCGCGCGCGGCGGAAACTTCCGGCCAATCCAGTTCGCCACTGACATGTAACACGTTTGCAACTTCCGTCAATGCTGGCAATTGTGCAAGTAGCGTCCGGTTGATCGACCTCGCGCCCCGGCTGCCACCAAAAACCAATAACACTAGTTCGTTGGGCGGCAGACCGAGTGCTTCGCGTCCGGTGACGCGGCTCCAGCGGGTGATGCGCTCGCCCAAAGGATAGCCGGTGACGACGACTTTTTCTGCCGGAAGGAAAGCCCGCGAATCCTCGACCGTTACCCCTATGCAAGTTGCCAGCCGTCCGAGCGCCTTCACCGATTGCGCCGGTTCGATGTCCGGCAGGTAGACGAGTATCGGTACTTTCTGCCACGCCGCCGCGACTGCGACTGGCCCGGCGACGTAGCCCCCGGTGGTCAGGATCGCGTCCGGGCGCTCGCGCCGCAGATGGCGCAGAGCGGCGAACGTTCCGCGCATCAACTGCCAGCCGTTGCGCACGGCGTTCAGTAGCGCGACGCCGTGCAGCCCGCCAGCGGGAATGCCGATGAAGGGCAGTCCGGCGCGTGCGACCAATTGCGTCTCCATACCGCCGGCGCTGCCAACCCACGTCAGCACGGCGTCAGGCGCGACGGCTGTCTCAGGCGCGACGGCTGTCTCAGGCGCGACGGCTTGCAGGGCTTGGACTACGGCGAGCGCTGGATACACGTGCCCCCCGGTCCCGCCGCCCACGATCCAAAATCGCATTGGCGAATGTACTTGCGTTGTAGACAACGCCTTCCCCTTTCTTGGGTTTTCCGCGTGAAACGCTTAACAATAATCCGGCGCCGGCCATCGTCATCAACATTTCCGAACCGCCGTAAGTGAAGAACGGCAGCGCCGTGCCGGTGAAAGGAATCAATCCGACCATCACCATGATGTTCAGTAACGCCTCGGTGATGATCATCGTCGTTGCTCCAAATGCGAGCAGCGACCCAAACGGCTCCGGCGTCTCCAAAGCGATGCGGTAGCCGCGATAGGCCAGCAGGATGAAGAGCATGATGACCAACAGACATCCGAGCATCCCGGCTTCCTCGGCGATGACGGCGAAGATGCTGTCGGTGTGGGGGAAAGGTAGGTAACCGGACTTCAACCGCCCGCCGCCGATACCCACACCCAAGATGCCGCCTTCGCCGATGGCGATGATCGCGCGGTGCACGTGATAGGGCATTTGCGTCGGGTCGCGCAGGGATTCGAGGTACGCGACGAGCCGCGCGCGTGCGTGTGGCAGTTGCCAGGCCAGAAAACCAAAGGCTGTGCCGCCGGAAATAACCGATACGAAAATCTGGATCGGGTCGCCACCCGCGTAGAAGAACATCGCCAGCCCGGTGATGACGAGCAACAGCGCCGTGCTCAGGTCAGGCTGTAATGCTACCATGCCGGCGACCACGCCAATGATGATAGCAAAGGGGATCAAACCGTAGCGCACGTGGTTGAGCTGCTCGCCTTTTGACGATAGCCATGCCGCGATGTAAATCACCACGATCAGCCGTGCCAGCACGCCGGGCTGGATCGACGCGCCGATGAGCGAGCGCTGCGCGCCTAGGATCAGTTCGCCCAGCAGCAATACCACAAACAACATCACCAGCGTCGTGCCCATCAATGGCAGGGCTACTTTTTGCCAGACTGTGTAAGGAACCTTGTACATCACCAGCATAATGATAGTGCCAAGCCCAATCCAGACGAGCTGTTTTTTCCAGAAACTTTCGCCCACGTAGAATGTTGCACTGTACAGCATCAACAGCCCGTAGGCCAACAGCGCCAGCAGGGTCACTCCCAACATAACGTCGAAGCTGCCGTGGATTCCGGTGGATTTTCTCTTTTGTCCAGCCATCCCTTCTCCTCGAAATAGTCCAAAGTCCAACGCTTTATGAAGAACTCTCTCTCCGTAGTGAAAGTATTTCTACAGCGCCATCACCAGTTGGCGGAAATGCTCACCCCGTTCGGCAAAATCGCGGTAGGCGTCGTAGCTCGTGCCGCCGGGTGAGAGCAGGACCACGTCACCAGATTGCGCGTGCTGCGCGGCGGCCTGTACTGCGTTCTCCAATGTCCCTGCTGCGATCACCGTTTCGAGAATCACCGTCTGGTGTTGTGCCCGCGTTTCAGCTACCGCTGCCTCGACGTGCCCTCGGATCAACCCTGCCGCCTCTCCGAACAGGATGAGCACTCGCACGCGCTGCGCCACGGCCCGCGCGAAGGCTTCCCACGGCAGGTCCTTGTCGCGCCCGCCCGCCAGCAGAATCAGTGGCTCATCGAACGACTGTAGTTCTGCCATCACTCGTTCCGGCGCAGTGGCGATGGAATCATTGATCCACAACACGCCGTTGACGCGGCGGACTTCCTCCAGACGGTGTTCGACGCCGGTAAAGGTCGAGAGCACGTGTTCCATCGCCTCGACGGACGTGCCTGTCGCGTCGGCCAGGGTTATCGCCGCCAGCGCGTTCATCACGTTGTGCATCCCCCGCAGTCGTAGCGCGCGGCGTTCGCACACGGTGATCTGCCTCTCCGCCTGCCGTAACACGAGCGTATCCCCTTGTAAAAATGCACCATTTGTTTCAGTCGTTCCGCTGAAGTAACGCACTCCCGCTTGTGTCAATCTTGCCAGTGCTCGTGCGTTCGGCTCGTCGTAGCTGAGCACGGCGATGTCACTCTCATGTTGGTGCGCGACAATGTTGGCTTTCGCCGCTATATAAGCCTCCATCGTCTTATGCCGGTCCAGATGGTTGGGCGTGATGTTGAGCACGCCCGCAACTTGCGGGCTGACCTGCATCAGTTCCAACTGGAAGCTCGAAAGCTCCATCACCACCCGGTCGGTGGGCTGCATCGCCGCCAGGTCGCCGATCAATGGGTTGCCGATGTTGCCGCCGACCCATGTCGTGAAGCCGGTTTCGGCGAGCATCTTGCCCACCAGCGTCGTTGTCGTCGTCTTCCCTGCCGAACCGGTGATGCCGATGATCGGGGCCGGACAGCGCCGCACGAATTCTTGGGCGTCGTTGCTGAGCGGGATCCCGCGCCGGGCGGCCTCTTGCACGACCGGCAGATCGCTGGGCACGCCGCCGCTGGTGCAGAACAGATCGCAGCCATCCAGTAGGCTCAAAGGATGCTCGCCCAAGACGTAGCGCAGGTCCAGGTCGCTCAATTCGCGCATCGTGTCCTGTAAGGCCTCGGGTTTGCGCGTATCCGACACGGTGACGTGCCATCCTTGTTCGGCGAAAAAGCGCGCCAGCGCCTTTCCCTGTCGAGCTAACCCCAGAATCACCACGGTTAATGTCGTTGTCATCTCGAAACTCGTAGCTTGTCATTCGGAACTAGATCAGCGCTAGGGCCACTCCAGCCATCGCCGCCAGCAGTTGGACGAGCCAGAAACGTTGCACGACCTGCGTTTCCGACCATCCCAATAGTTCAAAGTGATGGTGCAGCGGCGCCATCTTGAAGACGCGCCGGCCTTCGCCGTATTTCTTCTTTGTGTACTTGAAGTACCCTACCTGGATGATCACCGAGAGCGTGATGGAGACCGGCATCAACATAATGATGGGCCAAATCAACCATTGTCCGGTCATCAACGCCACCACACCCAACGTCGCGCCCAGGGCCAGAGAACCGGTGTCGCCCATCATCAGTTCGGCGGGATGGGCGTTGAACCATAAGAAGGCGAACGACGCGCCGACGACCGTGAAACAGAAGCGTTCCAGGTAAATCTGCCCTTGCAGGTCGGCGATGATGGCATAGGCGACGAAGGCGCTCGCCATAATGATGCCTGATAGGCCGTCCAGTCCATCGGTGAGATTGGCGGCGTTGGCCGACCCGATGATGATGAACATCGCCACGGGAATGTAGAACAGGCCGATGTCGATCTTTTCTGGAATGCCGGGGATGGCGATGCTGTGCAGGTCTAGCCCGTAGTACATCACCAGCGCCACGATGAATGTGAGCACCAATTCGATCTCCATCTTGAAACGCGCGGTAAAGCCCTCCCCGCGCCGCATTCCCTTGACCCCGGCCCAGTCGTCGAGCGCGCCGAGCACGCCGTAAGCGATCATCACGCCCAGCGGGACCAGGATCGAGCGTCCCAAGACTGTGTTGTCGCCGATGAGATTGTAAATATTCAGTGCCAGCGTAATCAGGATGACCGGGACTGTGATGAGGACACCGCCCATCGTGGGAGTTCCCATCTTGGTCTGGTGGCCGCTCGGCCCATCGATGCGGATGCGTTTGCCGACACGCCAGCGCTTCAGCAGCCCTATATAAGGCCCGCCCCAGAAGACGACCATCAGAAACGAGATGCTGGCTAAAATCAGGCCAAAGCTCACGGCACCTCCTTGCTGATGGCCATCACGATCTGTTCCATTTTCATGGCCCGTGACCCTTTTACCAAAATGATGTCTTGCGGTTGCAGAATCTCGCGCAGCACGGCGACGGCGGCTTCGCAATCCGGCGTTTCGTGGACGTGGCTGCGCGGCAGACCGCAGAGTTCGGCGCCCTGCGCGATGAAGTGCGCGCGTTCGCCTACGGTGATCAACTCTTCGACAGTGTTGGCGGTCCGGCAGCCCACTTTGAGATGCCCCGCTTCCTCGTGATCCCCTAACTCCAACATATCGCCCAAGACGGCGATCTTGCGACCCTCCATCGTCTTGAGCAAACTCAGCGCTGCCAGGGCCGACGCTGGACTGGAATTATAGGTGTCATCCAGGATCAACGAGTCTTTTAGCCCCTGTACGGCGACGAGGCGCAATTGTGCGCCCGGCGTCCGCAAGCCCTCCACAATGTCCTGCCAGTCCAATCCTTCGACCAATCCTGCTGCGGCGGCACGGAGCACCGTATGCGCGCTGTGCCGTCCCAACAAGGGTACTTTGATGTAAAGCTGTTCTCCCGCGTAGTGCAGGCGCAAGCGGATGCCCTCCAGCCCCTGCGTTTCCACTTCGTCGGCCCACAAACCCGCTTCCGGCGAGAGGCCGTAGAAAAAGACTTGCGCTTGTGTGTGTTCGGCCATTGCCCAGACCCGACGATCGTCGTAGTTGAGGATGGCGACACCTTCGGGCGCGGGCGGCAGGCTCTCGACCAGTTCGCGTTTGGCCAGGGTGATATTTTCAATGCTGCCCGCGCGTGCCAGATGAACCGGCTCTACGTTGGTGACGATGCCCACGTGCGGCTGCGCGATCTCGGCCAGCAGGCGAATGTCGCCGCGCACATACATCCCCATCTCCAGCACGACATAGGCATCTTCGCTGGTGAGTTGCAGCAGGGTGAGCGGCAGCCCGATCTCGTTGTTGTACGAGCCGGTACTGCGTTGTACGGGATAACGGCTGGCGAGGACCTTGGTGACGACTTCCTTGGTCGTCGTCTTGCCGATGCTGCCGGTAATCCCGATCACGCGGGGATTCAACTGCTGCCGCCAGAAGCGCGCCGCGTTCTGTAGGGCGTCAAGTGTGTTGGGAACGCGGATGAGCAGGGGAGTGGTGAGCGGAGTCGTTGGCGGCGTCTGCGTTATATCGAGCACGCTCGCAGCGCCGCATCCCGCGGCATCCACGTCACGGTCGATGACGGCAGCGACTGCGCCCCGTTTGAAGGCATCGCCGACGTAGTCGTGCCCGTCGACGTTCTCACCTTTGAAAGCAAAGAAGACGGGGCGTGGGTCTTCGTGCTCGGCTTCTGCCGTGCGTGAGTCCAGGATGGGACGAACCGGCATCTTCAGATCTGCCGGACGCCAGCCCCGTACCCCCTCGATCAAATCAGCCAATGTCAGTTGTTTCATTTTAGTCTTTAGTCTGGTCGTCTATGGTTTGATAATCTTGTTGCTAATAATGTTTGCAGGGCGAGTTACCGACTCGCCCTGTGCGTGAATCGCCAATTTGCGACGTGATCATGGTCCCGCGCGCAAGTCTGAGGGCGGAACACCCATCAGCGTCAAAACACGTGCCATCACCTTCTGGAAAACTGGAGCAGCGATATGTATGCCCCAGCGCATATTCGACGGTACATCCGGGCGATCCAGGTTGACTAAAACGACGACTTGTGGATTTACCACCGGCCCGAATCCGGCATACGTTGCGATTACTTGCTGTGGATCGTAACCGCCGGTCGTCGGAATTTGCGCCGTGCCGGACTTCCCCGCTACGCGATAGCCTGGCACCTGAGCCGCTTTGCTAAAGGTTTCGACACTGCGGGCCATCATCTCTGCGACTGCGCGGGCCGTTTCTGCCGAGATTGGACGTCCTAACTCGTGTGCCGGAATGGGAATGATGCGTCCATCCGGGTGGTGACGTTCCGCGACGATGCGCGGCTGCATCATCACTCCATCGTTGGCAATCGCCCCAACGGCCGTCGCCATCTGGAGCGGTGTCACAGCGATGCCTTGCCCGAAGGAGTTCGTCGCCAGGTGACTGTCGGTCCAGTCCCAATCGCTAGGCAGATGGACGATGCCGCTCGCTTCCCCGGCAAGTTCGATGCCCGTGGTCTGCCCGAACCCAAAGGCCCGCACATACTTGTAGAAAAGATCCGCGCCGAGGACGTGCGTCGAGAGCGTCGCCACCCCTACGTTTAGGGAGTGATCCAGGATGCCTTGTACCCCTTGTTGACCATACGCAGCGCCACTGGAGTTGTGAATGGGTATGCCGCCGTATTCCAGTATGCCTAGATCGTTGTAGGACCAGTTCATATCCACACGCCCGGAGTCGAGCGCAGCCGCCACGGTGACGACCTTGAAGACCGAACCCGGTTCGTAGGGGATGCTTACCGCCGGATCGCTGAAAATCGCGTTCTGGCCGTTTTGTGCGTACTCCGGGTAACGATGCGGTTCGTAGTTCGGACGGCTGGCGACGGCTAAAATTTCGCCGGTCTGCGGATTCATCACCAGGATTGTGCCGCCCATCGCTTTGTACTCCACAATGGCCTGATCGAGCGCCCCTTCGACGAAAGCCTGGATCGTGCGGTCGATGGTGAGGCGCAGGTCCGTTCCTGGATAGGGGGTCAGGCTACCGCTCATCAGTTCGTCGGGCATGGGGCTGGTATCGCCGCTCACCGAACCGACGCGCGTGATGTTCTCGCCGCGCAGGAACCGCAGTTGGAAAGCCTGGACGCCGTAGCCCATCCCGTCGGCGTTGACGAAACCCAGGGTGTGTGAGGCCAGCGCGCCCTCAGCGTAATAACGTTCCCACGTGGGTGACATGGTAATCCAGGGCCAGTTCAGATCTCTGAGAGCCTGTGCTGTTTTGGGAGGCACACGGTTGGTCAAGGGACGCCACACAAGCGTTTGGGTGCCTTCCGGCAGCGTCATCGTAGCACGTAGTTTGTCTTCCGGGAGGTTCAACAGTGGCGCGAGCACGGAGGCCGCCATCGCCGTGTCGGTGATCATGTTGATTTCAGCGCCCACGTCGTATACCGGCACATTGCCCACCAACAAGTCGCCGTTGCGATCCATAATCACGCCCCAGGGAGCTTCGGGCAGGGTGTACTGGCGGCGGACGAGCGACTCGGCCTCGCTCTGGTACCGGCTATGTTCGAGCACCTGTACACGCACTAGCTGCCCAAAGATGGGCAGCAAGGCAGCAATTAACAGAACCGTAATCAGGCGTAAGCGTGCGTCTGGACCGCGTAGCATCTCAGGGTTCCCCCATATACAGAAAGTCGATAGACTCAGCCGGCTGGTATCCCAGGGCGACCGAACGTTCTTGCAGTACTGGAATCGAACTCAGGCGTGCGATCTCGGTGATCAACGCCTGGTTATCGCGTGTCACGTCGGCGATCTCGTGTTCCATCGCCCATAGACGGCGCGCGCCGTGTACGTTGGAAGCGACCACCGTCAGGTATATGCCGGCCAGCACGGTCGTCGTCACTACCACGCCGAGCAACAACCGCGCCAGAAGGTGCTGCATTTTCTCTTTTCGTTTCAGGACACCGTGTGTTTTTTGCTGCCACAGGACGCTCATATAGCCTTCAACTTTCGCGCACTATTCGATGACGCTACAGTTTTTCCGCCACGCGCAGTTTGGCGCTGCGACTGCGGGGGTTGGCGACGATTTCCTCCGCAGATGGGATGATAGGCTTGCGCGTTATGTTTTGTAAGGTTGGCGCATGTCCGCAAGTGCAGACGGGCGCTTTTGGCGGACAAATGCATCCGCGTTCTTCCTGTTTCATAAACTGTTTAACGATGCGGTCTTCAAGTGAGTGAAACGTGATGACCGCCAATCGCCCCCCCGGGCGCAAAGCTGCAACGGCCTGGGGCAGCGCCGCCACAATGCCTTCCAATTCGTGGTTCACGGCGATGCGCAACGCTTGAAATATGCGTGTAGCGGGGTGCAGCCGTTCTCCGCGTGTTCGCCCCACCGCTGCGACTATCACTTCGGCCAGATGTCCTGTGCTGCGGATCGGCCGCGCGGCGACGATGGCCTGCGCGATCCGGCGGCTGCGCGATTCCTCGCCGTAACGCCGCAGTAGATCGATCAATTCCACTTCGGCCAATTGGTTGACCAAAACCGAGGCCGGCAGATCGTCGCCGGTGGGATCGAAACGCATGTCCAGTGGACCATCAGTGCGGAAGGAGAAGCCGCGCGTAGGATCGTCCACTTGCCAGGAAGAGAACCCCAGATCGAACAGGATGCCATCCAGAGGTGGAAATCCGGCACGGCGCAGGGCTGTAGTCAACTGGACATAGGACATAGGCATAACTTGTGCCCGGTCTTCAAAGGGTTTAAGGTGCTTTGCCGCGCGTGCAGCGGCTTCGGGATCGCGATCTAGTCCCAGCAACCGGCCTGTTGGCCGGGAGGCTTCGAGGATGGCGGCGGCATGTCCACCTCCACCGACTGTCGCGTCGAGATAGTATCCTCCAGGCTTGACGGCCAAACCGTCTAGCGCTTCAGCTAGCAGAATAGGAATGTGCCCGCCGCATTCCCAGAGGTCTGTGTAGGCCTCGGATTGTGATCCGGCGTCGGCATCCGGTTCGACGGTTGTTAAATCTGCAAGTTCTCCCATAATGCCGGATCCTCGTCCATCATTTCCATTTGACGGGCGTTGGCTTCTTCCCACCGTTCGGGTGTCCATACTTCAAGGAAGCGGTCCAGGCCAACAATCACGATCTCGGTGGAAAGGTCCAATCCGGCATACTCGCGCAGCCGATCGGGAATCAGAATGCGTCCCTGGCGATCCAGTTCCGCGCTTATCGCATCGGCGAAGAAGACGCGTCGCAACGCCCGCCCGCGCGGATCGGTGATGGGCAGCGCGTTGACTTTTTGTGCGATTTCGTTCCACATATCCATGGGGTAAATGGTGAGACAGTGGTCCAGCCCTCGGGTGATGACGATACTGCCGGTAAGTTCATCACGGAAGCGCGAGGGGATGGTGATCCGTCCCTTGCCATCCAATGTGTATGTATATTGCCCTAAAAACATGGTTCTTGTTTTCCCCACCGACAATGCTAAAATTGCGTTACGAAAGGGAAAAATCCCCCACTTTTCTCCATTTTTCCCCACATTTACCCACCATTATACACGATAATCCCAAGTAATGCAATAGGGAAATCCCAAATTTTGATAACAAAATGCGTAAAATTTGGGATAAAGTTGTTATGGATTTGTAACACTAGCGGCATCGCTTATAATGGGGGGGATTAGGCATTGAGAGTGAGGATTGAGGGATGCTACACATCGAACGGCTGAAAGCCGATATCGACGCGCTGAGCCGGCTGGCGGTTGAGCGCCAGACTTTGCGCGAAGACGACGTCGCACGAGCGCTGCGTTGGCTGGCCGAAGCACCAGACCCGACGACGTTGCGCGGGCGTCTGGCTCTGGTAACATCCGGCGACCACGATTGGCCGGGGGCGCTGCCTGCGGATGATGCGCCGCTCGACGCACGCTTGACGGTTGACGGCGACCCGCCCCACGGTACGGTAGTGATCGGCGTCGATGGATCGCAGGTGTATCCTGATCCGCACGCGGCGGTGCTGTATTACCTGATTCAGATCGGCGGGCTGGCCTTCGGCTACGACGGTTCGCGCCCGCGCCCGTACAGTTGTGAGGCGCTGCACTTCAAGGACGATGAACTGCACGACGCGCAGGGCTATCTCATCTCGACCGAGCGGGTGGGGATGGAGCGCCTGGTGCAGGAGATGGCCTATCTGGCTGAGCTGACGGCCATCGAGCAGCGTCTTACGCCTGCCGCGACGCTGCTGGCGTTGACCGACGGCCCGCTGTTGTGGCCGCACATCGAGCGCAGCCGGGCCGATTCTCAGGCCGTGGAGGCTTACCTCGACGCGCTGACCGAGATCCGGCAGGCGGGCGGCTTGCCGGTGGGCTACGTGGCCCGTCCGGGTGGGCGGACGCTGGCGGAACTGCTCTGGGCGAGCCGGTTAGCGCCGGAGGAGATACCGGGCCGGCTCGCAGAAAACCCGCTGCGCCAGTTGACCGACGCGGCGCTGATGGCGCACTTCCTCGCGCCGGGCGAACGTTCAGCCTGGTTCACCCGCCCCTCGGCGACGAACCATCGACACGCTGGGCGCGGCCATGAAGTGTGGTTCTGTTACGTGAACGTCGGTGTGGTCCGTGCACCGGTCATCGCGCGGGTGGAGGTGCCGGGCTGGGGTGCGCTGAACGCGGACGCGATCACGACATTGCACGCGGTTTTGCAGCACCAATCTCATGTGTTGAACGGCTATCCCTACGTGCTGGCCCGTGCCCACGAAGAGGCGCTCGTCACCACAGCGGACAAGGCCGTACTGGATAGCGAAATCCAACGCCAGCTTTTTGCACAGGGCATCCTCGCCCGCCCATCGGAGAAAGCGCAGCAGAAAGCGTATTTGGGGCGGAGATGAAAAATGGGGGGAATTGGAGATTTGGAGATTTGTAGTTTTGCCCATTCGCTGATTCTTCAGGAGTAATTTATGGTTGAAACAGACAGAGTGATTACGATAGGCAACGTCCTGCGGGCCGATATCCGCGGGTTTGTGGTGGCGTCGCGCATCCCGGAGCCGGATGTGCCGACGTTCGGCACGTTCGTGCGGGCCGCCATTCAGCAGCAGCGCGCGGATCTTATTGGATTGGTCTACAACATCACGTTGCAGGACGATCCCTTCCTCAAGAACCTGGCGGTGACGGTGATCGAAGATGATCCGCGCTACACGGAAATCATCCGCGACCAGCAGGAGAACCGTGCCATTCCGGTAGAAATCGCGGTGGCAGCTATCGGCTACCGTGATGAGGACGGTTATCATTACGGTTTACCGCCGCAACCGCCGATGATTTTGCACCGTATTACCGTATGTAGTAAGGATGAAGTTCGCCATATCACCGCTGCGCCGGACTTTATGCGCGCGCTATTCGACAACCGCGATGTGCCCGCCGATGAGCTGATTCCGACGGCGCTGCACCGGGCAGCGCGCCTGCGCCCGGAGGCATTGCGCGCGGAATTTTTCCTCGAAGCCGGGCGCTACCTGGCGCACTATCTGGGCCGCGATCCCGTCCGTCTGGAGCGCATTTTGCGGCGGTTGGCATGAGAACTATTAAGGAGAAATGTATGCGATCCCGATTCTGTGTTTTGTCCCATCTCGGTTTGCTGCTGGTGATGGCAGTGATTATCACCGGCTGCAAATCCACTACTGAGACGCCTCTGCCTACAGAGGCCATGCCGGCGACGGCAATTGCGCCTGTGGTCGCCGCTCCGGTCGTGACCAACACGCCGCGCCCCACACCGACGTCGTGGCCTACGATGCCGCCGATGTCTTCGCCCACGCCGACGTCAACCGCATCACCTACGCCAACCGCTGCGCCGCCGACAGAAACGCTGCAGGCGACGGAAGCGGCGGACACACCACCGGCTGCGGCCGTCGAACCGACGGCGACGCGGCGGGCAGTGACGGTTGGCTCCGGGGTGCCGGCTGTGCCCCAACCCCCTTCCGTGACAGCTTCCAGCGCGTTGACGTTGCTCGACGATCCCAACTATGCCCCACCGCTCAGCATTCACGTGAGCGCGAACCAGGCGTTGGAGGGCTATCGCTACCGTGTCTCCGGCACGCTGCGCAACGATGCTGACGAAAACTATGCCGCGTTAGGCGTGGTGGCGACGTTCTTCACGGACGACGGCTCGCGCTACGGGCCGATCAAGGCGAACGTGGCGTGCCTGTTGCTGGCCCCTGGCGACGAGTGCCCGTTCGTCGTTGAGGCGACGTCCAAGAATCTGGTTTCGGTGATCTTGCACCCGGAAGGCGCGCCGACCAGCCGAGGTGCCGCCCTGCTGACCTTCACGGTGGCGGGACGGTATCAAGACGCTGTCGGCTATGTGCACATCACGGGACGGGTGAGCAACCCCAATCCCTTTGCGGTGAAGAACGTGACCGTCAACGGCGCGCTGCTCAACGCGCAGGGCGAGATCGTGAGCACGGGAATGACGATCCTTGTGGACAGCATCGCCGCGAACGGCTCGGCGACGTTTGATGTGGCCATCAAGCACGTGCCTTACACGAACTACCGCCTCTATGTTCAGGGAGAGCCACAATAAGGCAGCTGCGTACCCGGCATTTGTTCGGAACAAGGGGTCAGTATGAACGCATTATCCAGCAATCGGCGTAAGGTGGCTATTGTCGGCGCAGGCGCGGTTGGTGCGACCTTTGCCTATGCGCTCGCACAGAGCGGGTTGGCCGACGAGATTGTCCTGATTGATAAGAACGAGGGCCTGTCCCAGGGACAAGCCCTTGATCTGGCCCATGGGCAACCGTTCTTCCCTCCCGTTTCCATTCGCACCGGAGCCCCTTCCGACTATGCCGACGCGCGATTGATCGTCCTCACGGCAGGCATAGCGCAGCGTCCGGGCGAAACGCGGCTCCAACTGCTGCAGAAGAATGCGGCCGTCGTGCGCGCCGTGGTTGCCGACATCCTGGCCCAGAATTCCTCCGCCGTGTTGTTGGTCGTCACCAATCCGGTGGATGTGATGACCTACGTTGCCTTGGAGGCCACGGGATGGGAGAGGGGGCGTGTCATCGGTTCCGGCACCGTCTTGGACAGCGCCCGCCTGCGCCATTTGCTGAGCACACGCTGCGGCGTCGATAGCCATAACGTGCACGGGTATGTACTCGGCGAGCATGGGGACACCGAGTTCGTGGCTTGGTCGATGACGCACGTCGCCGGTATGCAGATGGATGCGTTCTGCCCGGTTTGTGGTCACTGCGCCGACTGGGGAACGGAACGCGACCGCATCCAGCAAGCGGTTCGGGACTCGGCTTATCACATCATCGATTATAAAGGGGCGACTTCCTATGCGGTCGGACTGGCGCTGGTGCGCATTGCAGGGGCGACCTTACGCGGGCAAAACAGCGTCCTCACCGTTTCCACCTTACTCGATGGCGAATTTGGGCTTCGGGATGTTTGCCTCAGTGTGCCCTGTCTCGTGTCGACCCACGGGGTCGAGAGGATCATCGAGAGTACCCTCCCGGAACACGAGCAGGCAGCGCTCTTCGCGTCGGCTGCCGTTTTGCAAAAGGCCATTGGAGAACTTGGCCTGGCAAAGTGAGAGAGTTCGCAAGCGGTGAGTATGCGTACCTATGCTGGAAAAACCTGATCTCCGAGAGGAAAAAATCTTCACCTGTTTGCAAGATGCCTATGGGATGGCTGTCGTACAGGTTACATTTCTCCCGCTGGGGGCCGATTCGAATACGGCCGTCTATCGTGTCATTGCCGGCGATCAAACGCCATACTTTCTGAAACTGCGGAAGGGTATCTTTGATGAGACATCCGTAACTTTACCCAGGTTTCTACGTGACCAAGGTATCAAGCAGATCATCGCGCCCTTACCGACCAAAACCGGGCAACTCCGGGCACGTTTGGATGACTTCAAAGTCATTCTCTATCCCTTTGTGGATGGCCGTGATGGGTATGAAGTCGCGTTATCGGCGCAGCAGTGGCACGAATTCGGTGAAGCGCTCAAGCAGATTCATACCCTCGATGTGCCTTCGACGCTGACCGAATCTATCCGGCGCGAAACCTATGCGCCACGGTGGCGCGAAACCGTCAAGATGTTTCTGGGGCGGTTGGATGAGATCATCGATGACCCCGTGGCCGCCAAATTGGCCGCGTTTTTGAGACTCAAACGTGACGAGATTCTCTTCCTGGTCCAACGGGCGGAAACATTAGCGCAATCCCTGCAGCACCAATC
The DNA here is from genome assembly GCA_036845725.1 of Chloroflexota bacterium. Taxonomy (GTDB): domain Bacteria; phylum Chloroflexota; class Anaerolineae; order B4-G1; family SLSP01; genus DSWT01. Next base: position 12,583 of record DAIUDK010000006.1, on the reverse strand, counting down.
CCTGGAATTTGTGCTATGTCATTCTGACATTCACGCCGGTAACATCCTGATCGATGGAAACGGTGCATTTTACATCGTCGACTGGGACGACCCGATTCTGGCCCCCAAAGAGCGCGATTTGATGTTTATCGGTGGGGCGCAAGGGTTTATCAGCGGCGGCGCGCAGGAAGAGGAGCAGTCGTTTTACCGAGGCTATGGTCAAACGGAGATCGATCCACTCGCGTTGCCGTACTATCGCTACGAGCGGATTGTCGTAGACATCGCCGTCTACTGTGAGGAACTGTTACTGACAGCCGAGGGTGGTGAAGATCGCGAGCAATCTCTCCACTATTTGATGTCGAATTTCTTGCCCGGTGGCACGATAGAAATGGCCCGTAAGTCGGATCAGATGTATAACGGGATGTAGGTCACGATCAATTCCATACCATGCAAACCGGCTTATCTACAAAGATGAGCCGGTTTTGGTTGGTACGCCGGCTACAAATGCTCGAGAAAGAAGTCCCGCACGCGCTCTTCCATATAGATGCGGTCGGCTAGGCTACGGGGGGTGTGGCGCTCGTCGGGGAAGAGCAATAGCTCGTAAGGCTTGCGCGCGTGGATAAGAGCGTTGATGAGCCGCGCGGTGTGGCGGAAGTGCACGTTCTCGTCGATGAGGCCGTGGACGAGCAGCAGTTTACCCTGCATCTTGTCCACGTGCGCCATCACGTTGCTGACCGCGTAGCCCCCCGGATTTGACTGCGGCGTGCCCATGTAGCGCTCGGTGTAGTGCGTGTCGTAGCCGTCCCAGTGGGTGACGGGCGCGCCTGCCACGGCGACTTTGAACGTCTCCGGCGCGCGGGCCAGACACATCGCCGCCATGTAGCCGCCGTAGCTCCACCCGTAGATGCCGACGCGGGCCGGGTCTGCCAGCCCCTGCCCGACGAGCCACTTCACGCCATCGACCTGATCTTGCACTTCGAGGTCGCCCATGTTGTGCTTGAGCGCGCCTTCGAAGGCCAGACCTCGCCGCGCGCTGCCGCGATTGTCCACCTTGAACACCAGATACCCCAGGCTACTCAGGTATTGCGCCCGCATATCCACCGTGACCGCCCAGTTGCACGTCACACGCTGCGCGTGCGGCCCGCCGTAGACGTTGACGATGACCGGATACGGCCCCGGCCCTAATTCTGCCGGTGGGAAGTACAGCGCGCCGTACAGCGTGTCGCCGTTGCAGTTCTGGAACGCGACGATCTCGGGCGCGGGTAGTCCCAACGCCGAGACGCGCGGATCAGGCGTGTCATAGAGGACGCGCAGCAGCGCGCCATCCGCGAGATCGCGCAGCGTGACCGTGGGCGGCGTTTCCGGCGCGCTGTGGACGTCGATGAAGCGCCGTTGGGCGTGATCCAGCGTGACGGCGTGCATCCCCGGTTCGTGGGTGAGCCGGCGCGGCGCTCCGCCGTCCAGCGGGACGACGTAGAGGTGCTGCTCGGTGGGGTGCTCTAACGTCGCGGTGAAGTAGACCAGCCCGCGTTCCTCATCGATGCCGGCGAGCGTGTCCACCATCCACGCACCGTCCGTCAGTTGGCGGAGCCTCTGGCCGTCGTTGCCATACAGGTAGAGGTGGCGAAATCCCGTGCGCTCCGAGGCCCACACGAAACGCCCGTCCTTGAGCGGCGTGAGCATATCGTGCAGGTTGATCCACACCTCGCTGTTCTCGGTGAGGAGCGTTTGCCCTTCACCGGTTTGCGGATCGAAGCGCAGTAGCCGTAGTTCGGTCTGTTCGCGGTTCTCGATTTGCGCGATGAGGCGACCGTCAGGCTGCCAGAGGACGCAGGCCAGATAGATGTCGTGCGTTTCGCGCCCCGTCTCGCCCAAATCCATCCACACCGGCGTCCCACCATCCACAGAGACGACACCCAGCCGTACTTTCGCGTTGGCCTGCCCGGCGAAGGGGTAGCGGTGATCTTCCTGCGCGCCCTCGCCGGTCTGATCCTCCCCCTGGTGGACGATGCGGTACACGGGAATGTGCGTCTCGTCCACTTCGGCGAACGCCAGCCAGCGGCCATCCGGCGACCACCAGAATCCCTGGTTGCGGCCCATCTCTTCCTGCGCGATGTACTCGGCGAGGCCGTGCGTGCGTCCAGCGTCGCGCGCGCCCTCGGTCACTTGCACCGGATCGCCGCCCTCGGCGGAGACGACGTAGAGTTCGGCATCTTTCACGTAGGCGACGGTGTTGCCGTCCGGCGAAAGCTGCGGGTCGAGCGCCGGGCCGCCCTCGTTGCCGACGATTTGGCGGAGTGAGGTGGTGTCCTTTTCGTCATCCTGTACGTAGATGCCGCCTTTGAGCGGCACGAGCACGCGGAAACCTTGCTTGGCGAGCGCATAGCGCGTCACGCCCACGGCGAGGGAGCGGGCGCGCTCGCGGCGCAGCTTCTCTTCCAGCGACAGCGTCTGCTCCTGATCGCCCGCGCCCGGCGGCATGACGAGCTGCCAGACGGCGCCGGTTTCCACGTCACAGGCATAGAGCTGCTGGGTGAGTGTCCCTTCCGCGCTGTGCAAATAGATGATCCGCTTATCGTCGGCGCTGAAGGCGAACGTGTTGGGGATCGCCATGCCCGGCAGGGGATAACGGGCGACATCTTCTGGCGTTAGGCGAGTGGCGGTTGATTTCATCAAACGTATCCTCTCTGTAAGTGTTGTTGTAGCGCGGGCGAGACGCCCGTGCTACAATTTCGTCCTCATTCAAGATGCAGCCGCCCGGCGTTGAATCGGGCGGCTGTGCGTTATCGACAAGGCTCCAAAGGCCTGGCTCCGGCTAGGCCAGGGCCGTCAACTTCTGCTCCAAATCGGCTGCGCTGGCGACGGATGTGATCGGCGTGAAGATGACACCAGGATAGTAGATGTCGTACCATACTTGATCCAGGCCGGTGCCGATCTTTTCCGGGCTGACGCAAATCACCCGGCGCACTTCCAGATCGCCGACGCCGGCGTCGTCTGGCGAGAAGCCGACGGTCCAGTGGCGTTTGTACGCCAATTTAAACACAATCTGGGCCATTTCCAGTGAGATGCTTTCCGGGAGCAGGATGTAGGTGCGCGCGTATTGCTCTCTCGGCGCGCCGCGTCCGGGCGGTTCGACGGGCGGGGTGGGTGGCTTGATTGGTGGCGTGGGTGGTTTCACAGGCGGCGTGGGCGGCTCTATCGGCTTGATCGGCGGGACCGGCTCGGTTGGCCCACCGACCTGTTCGAGGGAAAAAGAATCCATAAACCAGTTGTTCTCGAAGCCCCACTTCGCCTTACACTCCACCCAGACGCGAACTTCACCGCTGGCGGGTGCCTCGAACTCCACCCACACGTCGTTGTACTTGCCGAAGACAAAGTTCTGGTTATTCATATTGAACCACTCGCTCCAGTTCACATCGCCGTCCTCTGAGCGAGGCCAGGGCGTGTTCGGCGTACTCCACCCGGCGCGGGACTCGGCGGCCCATATATCCCCTGGGCGCACTTTCTTCCCGCCTGCATGGCCGGTCACGATGTCGGGATAGACTTTGGCGTTGAAGCGATAGGTCGCGCCCGGCGTGAGACCAGAAACGGCTTGCGTCGCGGCATAGTAGACAGGGGCACTGGCCTTGAAGATCTTCCAGCAGTAGTTGCCGCTCAAAAAGAAGAGGGGCTGCTCGTGCGCGGGAGCGTCCTTGATGTTCCATACGACCGATTCCGGCCGGTAGGCCACGCCTCCTCCGCCCTTGAAGACTTGCTTGTCGATCCAGTAGAGGTACCAATGGTTGGGCACCACGATTTCAGGGATGTTATCCTGATGGTAATGGCCTTCATCGAAATTGGGATTCTTCAACAGGTTCATTGTTTTTACCCTCCCTATCGTTCAAGTTAACTTACCAGCCCTGGCAGGCTGTTTCAACTATAAGGGTAGCACACAACGTGTGAATTTGCAACTGTCTATTGACAGACCTCGGAAGAGATACCTGATAATGTTGGAAGGATTATACGCCCACAACGCTCTTCAGCAAAGCTGTGAATGTCTCCAACTCCTCGCAGTGCAGAAAGACGTTGCGCTGCCGGCGGCTGATGTCTGTGTTGGTGAGATAGCGGCGCAGGTGTTTGCGGAAACGGCGGTGGCCCTGGACTTCACCGTGGAAGTCCACCATGCGGCGCAGGTGTTTCATAATGACCGGCACACGTTCTGTCCAGGGGATGTCGGGCAGGTCGCGGCCGTGCCCCTCGCGGCGCTGGAAAATCCACGGGTTGCCGATGGCAGCGCGCCCGATCATCACGCCGTCGCAGCCGGTGTGTGCCTGGATGCGGGGGATGTCGGCGGCGCATTTCACGTCGCCGCTGGCGATGACGGGGATGTGTACCGCCTGTTTGACCTCGGCGATGGCGTTCCAGTCGGCGAGACCGGTATATTGCTGGTCGGCGGTGCGCCCGTGGACAGCGATCATCGCTGCGCCGTTGTCCTCCAAGATGCGGGCGACTTCCATGTAGTTGCGCGAACCGGCGTCCCACCCCAGGCGAATCTTGCCGGTGACCGGGACGCGCACGGTGTTGACGAGCCGCGTCACAATACGCCCAATCTGCGCCGGGTCCTTGAGCAGCGCCGCGCCGTGGCCGCCTTTGACGATCTTCGGTTCGGCGCAGCCCATGTTGAAGTCCAGCACGTCGATGCCCAACGCTTCGACGGTGCGTGCGGCCTTCGCCAGCATATCGGCGTCGCTGCCGAAGAGCTGGCACGCCAGGGGGTGTTCGTCGGGATGGAATCGCAGCATTTCATTCGAGCGTTGCGAGCCGTAGAGGATGGCACTCGCTGAGAGCAGGCCCGTGTAGACCAGCGCCGCACCGAACTCCAGGCACAGGCGGCGGAACGGCTGGTCGTTGTAGCCTGACAGCGGCGCGAGGATCAGCGGCCCGTGGATGGGCAGGTCGCGGATGGAAAATGTGAGGGTATCGTTCATCGTTTGTCTGTCAGCAGATTTGGCTTTTTAGGCAGATTTTAATCTGCTAAATATGCTTAATCTACTGATTGATTTTTCTTCTTGTGCCGCATATCCTTGATCGCAAACGGCAGGTAGAAGAGCAGGATAAAGAACACAGCGAGCGCGACGATAATGGGTATGTAGCCGGGCCAGGGCGGCAGCACGTCCAGGAGGCTGGCTGTATCTAGTTTTCGAGCGAGGTAGAGATAGTTGCTGCCGATCAAGTCGTTGATTACCCAGATGTGCAGCGCATAGAGATAGCTGCCCACGAGCACGCGCCGCACCGACGCCCACGTGGGGCGGAAGCCTTCGACGATGGTCATATAGAGCGCAGCGGTGACGAGAGTGCCGTGTGAGAGGATGACCTGGAAGAAGCGGAAGTGCGGGAAGCCGTAGATGCCCGCGTCCGGCGTGATCAGCGCCTGTAACGCGCCGATAATGCCGAGCAGGTAGGCGAACTCGTAGATGGCACGGTTTTTGGTGAACAGCATGTAGGCACTTAGCCAGACCAAAGCACTGCACAGGTGCAGCGGCAGCATCGTCTGGATTGTCCATTCGCCGATGCTCCAGTTCCATAGGTGCCAGGCGATTTCGTTGATGATGAGGAAAATCGCCAGCCCGTAGCGGATATTGCGCCGCGCCGTCTCGCTGGCGTGGTCACGGACGTAGAACAGCGCCACGTTGGCGAGCGCCACGAGCGCCAGTGCGATGAGATGCGCCGTCCCGAAAAGCTCGAACGGCGCGCCGGCCCAGTCTTTGCCAAAGAAGTTTCCCATAGTTTGTCCTTAGTCGTGTAGTCGGATTGTCGGGTAGTGCGAAATTGTGGCCATTGTACCATAATTGGACAAACTTCTTGAATCGGTGTAGAATTCTTCGGCTAATGGCCGTGTCAGGGAATCCCCGTTGATATTGTGGACTTAACGATTACCGGGCTAACGCAAACAGGTGCGCAGCACCGACTTCGACGAACAATCACTATCTGCATTTTACCGATGGTGGGCAGAAAGCGACACAAGGAGGAACTATGAATCAGGAATCACTACGGATTACCGTCATTGGCGCCGGGCATGGCGGCCAGGCGATGGCGGCGGAGATGGCGTCGCGCGGATTTGCTGTGACTTTGTACAATCGCACTTACGAGCGCATCGAGGTGGTCGATCTGCGCAAGGGCATCGAGCTGCAGCAGGAAGATGGGAGCATCGTCTTCGCTCCGCTGCGCGCAGTCACCGCCGATATAGGTGAGGCGTTGGCCGAAGCCAGGCTGGTGATGGTCGTCGTTCCGGCCTCAGGGCACCGCGATATTGCGCTGGCGTCTGCACCCTATCTGCGCGACCACCACATCGTCGTGTTGCATCCTGGACGTACCGGCGGGGCATTGGAGTTCAAACAGGCGCTCATCGAGGGTGGCTGTAACTGTAATCCCATCATCTGCGAGGCGGAGACTTTCCTCTTTGCGGCGCGCAGCAATGGCCCAGCGGAAGCGCGCATCTTCCGCACCAAGTTCTCGGTGCCGGTTTCGGCGCTCCCGGCGACGCGCACAAAGGAAGCGCTGGCAACGCTCTCGACGGTCTATCCGCAGTTCATCCCGGCCAAAAATGTGCTCTACACCGGGTTGAACAACATGGGGGCAATCTTCCACCCCGCGCTGACGTTGCTCAATGCCGGGTGGATCGAGGCGCGGCAGGGCGATTTCCAGTTTTACATGGACGGGGTTACGCCGGCCACAGCGCGGGTGTTGTCGGCACTGGATCGAGAGCGGGTGACGGTGGCGGCGGCGGTGGGCATTCGCGCGCAGACGGCAGAGGAATGGCTCGAACGCGCTTACGGCGCATTGGGCGGCAATCTCTACGAAGCGATGCACGCCAATCCCGGATACGGGGGCATCAAAGCGCCCAACATTATCCAGCATCGTTACATCTTCGAGGATGTGCCGTGTAGCCTGGTGCCGATTGCTCTCGTCGGCCACCAGTACGGCGTCGACACGACCGCCATCCACGCGATTGTGAAGCTGGCGAACATCGTCCACGCGACGGATTACTGGCGCAAGGGGCGCACGTTGGAACGTCTCGGGATCCAGGAGATGTCCGTCTCGGAATTGCATCGTTACGTGGAGACAGGGGAGCG
>DAIUDK010000006.1:0-5392 GCA_036845725.1 Chloroflexota bacterium | reverse complement strand
GGATCCAGGAGATGTCCGTCTCGGAATTGCATCGTTACGTGGAGACAGGGGAGCGGTAGGAAGAATCAGCGAATGGGTGAATGGGTGAATGGAAGAATTGACCAATCAACAAATCTCAAATTACCGATTACAGAGAGGTGAATGATGAAGACAGTTGTAGCCGGAGCGTTGGGGGAGTGCGTGCACGTAGCCGGGGTGATGAATTTCCTGCGGCTGGCGGAAGCGGCGGGTTGGCGGACGGTCTTCCTCGGCCCGGCGGTGCCGGTGGAGGGGATGCTGGAAGCGGCGCGGCGCGAAAAAGCGGACCTCGTCGGCGTTTCGTACCGGCTGACGCCGGAGACCGGTGAGCGGCTGCTGGCTGATTTCGCGGAGGCGGCGGACGATCTGCGCAGCGCGGGCGTGCGTTTTGCCTTCGGGGGGACGCCGCCGGTGGCCGAACGGGCGCAAGCGCTCGGTTTCTTCGAGCAGGTCTTCGATGGAAGCGAGCCACCGGATGCGGTGGTGGCTTACCTCAAAGGACAGGCTCACGCGCATGCGACAGCCGCCGATTTCCCGCAGACGACCGTGGAGCGCATCGGCTGGAAAGCGCCATATCCCATTTTGCGCCACCACTTCGGTCTGCCGACCATGGAGGCGACATTGGACGGCATCGCCGCTATCGCCGAAGCGCACGCGCTGGATGTGATCTCGTTGGGCATCGACCAGGACGCGCAGGAGCACTTCTTCCACCCGGAGCGCCAGGACGCGCGGCGCAAGGGGGCCGGCGGTGTGCCCGTGCGCAGCGCCGACGACTACCGCGCGCTCTACGAAGCCAGCCGGCGCGGCAACTACCCGCTGCTGCGCACCTATTCCGGCACCGACGACTTCATCCGCTTGGCGGAAGTCTACGTGGAGACGATCAACATTGCCTGGTGTGCCATCCCACTCTTCTGGTTCAACCAGATGGACGGGCGCGGGCCGTGGGACCTGGAAGGCTCGATCCGCGAGCACCAGCAGGTGATGGCATGGTACGGCGCGCGCGGCATCCCCGTGGAACTAAACGAGCCGCACCATTGGGGGATGCGCGACGCGCCGGACGTGGTTTCGGTCGTCGCAGCGTACCTTTCGGCGCACAACGCGCGGGCGTTCGGCGTGTGCGACTACATCGCGCAGTTGATGTTCAACAGCCCGCCGGGTCTCTCGGACGTGATGGATCTGGCGAAGATGCTGGCGATTTTGGAGCTGATCGCGCCGCTGGCCGGGCCGGACTTCTGCATCTGGAAGCAGACGCGCACGGGCCTGTTGAGCTATCCCCTCGACGACGACGCGGCGCGCGCGCACCTGGCGGCGAGCGTCTACGTGCAGATGGCGCTCAAGCCGCACATCGTGCACATCGTCGGGCATACGGAGGCACATCACGCCGCCACCGCCGCCGACATCATCGCCGCGAGCACGATGGCGCGGCGGGCCATCGACAACGCGTTGCGCGGTCAGCCGGATATGACGGCAGACCCGGCGGTGCAGGCGCGCAAAGATGAGTTGGTGCGTGAGGCGTGGGAAATGCTGGCGCGAATCGGCGCACTGGCGGAGGGTGGCGTCGCCGACCCGCTGACCGATCCGGCGACGCTGGCGCGGGCGGTGACGAGCGGTATCCTCGATGCGCCGCATCTTAAGAATAATCCTTTTGCGCGCGGGGCCGTCGTCACCCGCATCGACAAGCGCGGGGCGTGCGTGGCGGTGGAATAGGGCCCATTAACTGAGCCAATAGGATTAGTGGTCTGTCCTTTATATCAACTCCGCCATGCGATCTATCAAGTAATACTCACGGGTTTTCGTCTAGCCTATGCTAAAGGTCTAGATCAATCCACGCCGGATCATGGTCACTACCATCTCCTCCATGTTTGGTGCGCCGGTCGATTGTTGGGTTGGCGAATCGTCCAGCAAGTGCTTGACTCACCCAAATTTGGTCAAATAGGTGATATTCGGGCAAGGCTGGACCTGGTGGGTTGAATCTATGTGTCCAGGCTGGTGTTTGTGGTCCGGGACCTTGTCCAGGGGTTTCAGCTTTCGGAGGACGAGTCTCCGCTGGATTCTCCAGAGTATTGACGAGCGGTCGTTTATCCACTATAAGCATAGGCAATAGGAATTGAGAATCTGGAGGATCATTCATATCCCCAGTGAGTACAAATCGACTATCTGACCGTTCCATGCGGCTAATGATTCGAGAAACTGTCTCGGCTTGCCGTCTACGCCGATTGTTGGCATCAATTGCTCCTTGAATCGGATCTTGTCCAAATGGTACATAATGACTCTTCAGATGGGTGTTGTAAATCGTAAACAGTTTATCTCTGTTGTAATCAAGGATTTCCACTTGAAGCAAGTCACGACTAAAAACCCGTTGGTCTGGCTCATCTGGATGAACAGCCGTTTGATGCGACACGATTATCCCGATTGGTAATTTTGACAGAATTGCGACGTCGATGAACCGCTGGTCATTTCCCTCGACTAAGGCAATGTAAGGGTAGAGATTTCGTAAATGGTCTCGGTTGAATTGTTTGAGGATTTCGATGTGCTCAACTTCCTGAACTGCAAGTACATCGGCCTTGATCACATCGACGATACGTCTGGCAATCTCGGAAGTCTCATCTGGCTCCTTCTCTTTTACCAGTCGCCCCATAAACGTTCGCACGCTTAGTTCGTCTTGGTCGAATGTCAGTGTAATCCCACCTGGATTCTCGTCAGGTATTTGACCAATTTCGGCCTGAAAATTGAAACGAGAAAAGAGATTGTTCAGGTTAAATGTTCCAACTCTTGCGATCATAGTCTGCCTCCTTTGCCATATCTGAATCGTAAAGCGCTGGTCAAAAGCTACCCCCGTAGCCTGTAGAACGTATCGTAGGCGGTGCGGATGGCCGCGCCATATTGGACAGCCTGGCCGGGGCCGTTGTACAAGCGCGCGAAGGTGACGAAGTCCAGAGCTTGTAGCGCAGCGATGCGTTTGGATTCGGCGGTGCGGCCACGGATGAAGGCGAAGAAGCCAAGGATCTGGTCACGCTCGCTGGCGGAGAAGGCGTCGAACATTTGCTGGACGGTGTCGTAGCCGAGGGTGGGATGGTTGAAGCCTATGATCTGCGCGCCACCCATGCTGATGGAGAGCTTGGCCGCCGTGTCGTTCAGACCGCGGGCGAACTCAAAGACGCGCCACTCTTCATCCTGGCTGGTGTGGACTGTGCGCCACGCTTCGTGGGCGGCGGGACGCCACATATGGTTCAGCCACCGTTGGACGGCGTTGAACTGGAAATGCTGCTCGAAGACGCTGAGGTTATCCTTGCCCCAACGGTCGTAGAAGACGTGGTTCTCGAAGCGGATGATCATGCGCCCGTTGGCGTCGAAGGCGCGCCCGCCGGATTCCACCGTCAGCACGGCGACGGCGGTGGCGGGATCGATCTCCAGGTGCGCGGCCAGCGCCTTGAGCAGGCCGCCCATCCGGTTCCACAGGCTGGCGACCTGGCGTTCGGTGTACGTGGGATTGGGGCCAAGCCGGATTTTTTCAGCTTCTGGCGGCTCCAGGGGGACTTCGGGGAAGGGCTGAGGCTTTTCGCCAGGTTGCTCCTCTACCGGCTCCACTCCGACCTGCACGTAACTGCTGTAGAGATAGCCGGAGCGCACGGTATCGGCCACGTACAGCCACCCGTCCTGGCTTCGCCAGATATGTACCTGCGTGCCCGGTGGCAGGATTCCGAGGATTTTGCTCTCGGTGCTCGCGCTGGCTCGTAAGTTGACGGTATCGGTCGTCTTCCCAATTTGCGGGAAGAGAACGGATTCCACCGGCACGTAACCGGCCATCCCCAGTGCGATGACCTCGAACCAGCCCCCCTCTTCACCGAAGACGAGCAGTTGCGTGTCTTCGTACAGCGCCGTGACAATGGGGAGGGTTTCGCCCGGCGTGTTGCGCACGGCGAGATCCGTCGCAGTTTTGCCGGCGCGTGGCAGTTGTGTGTAACTGCGGTAGACGTAGCCCTCTTGCCCACCCGCGCGGACGTGCAACCAGTTGATGCCCACCTCGCCCAGAATATCGAACACTGTACCTTCGGGCAGCGTCGCGAGAATCGGATAATCCAGTCCTGTGCCCGCCCGCAGATTGAGATCGGTTGTCGTCTTGCCCATCCATCCAGACATGTGGCCCTCCTTTCGTTGCTGGCCAGTGCTTGTATATGGAGTAGGGAGTAAGGATTAGGGAGTATGAATGAGATACTTATATTGTAATGGAAAATGCTATGAATGGAAATATTTTCTGTGGGGCAGTTTCGACAATTATCGAAATCCCGTATAAAATGAGAGTACAAACGACTATAAGACTAAAGACTACGCGACTGTTTCACGAGGAGGGCATCTTTGACCGAGAACGCAGACGAATCTCAACTACAAAAATCCCAGGCCGACCGGAAGCAGGCTATGCTGCGTTGGGTGATGATCGGTTTTTCCATCGGCATCGCTATTGTGATCTATGCCACACGCGACATGGTGCAAAAATACGCCGAGTATGGCTATCTGGGCGTCCTTATCATCAGCGTTTTGGGCAATGCGACGCTTATTTTCCCCGCGCCGAGTTTCACCGTGGTGGCCTTTGGCGCGGTGCTCAATCCCTACCTTGTGGGCATATTGGCAGGCTGTGGCGCAGCCGTGGGCGAGATGACGGGCTACACGTTGGGGCGGGGGATGAGTCCTAACCTGGACGAGGGCACAACTGTGGCGGGCCTGGGAGAGAAACAGATGCAGTGGTTACGCTGGTTGCGGCCCAAATTTCAGCGCTGGGGCGCTATCGTGATCTTTGTTTTGGCGGCGATCCCCAATCCCATTTTTGATATGGGGGGCATTTTGGCCGGTATAGCAAGGATGCGCTGGTGGAAGTTCCTGATCGCTGCCGCTCTGGGGAAGACGGTTCGTTTTACATTGTTAAGCATGGTGTTTGGAATAGCCGTTGACTGACCGTTAGTTATGAAACTATGAAGGACCTGTCAGGTTTTCCCACACCTGACAGGTCTGATCCACAGCAGATACTTCCCCTTCACCCGTTAGCGCGTGTTGATCACGGTGAACGACAGAGGCGGCAGCCGCAAGGTCAGCGTGTTGCCGTCCATCTGGCTGGCCGCGATCTGGCGCGAGACGACCGTATCAGGATGTTCGTAGGTGTTCACCGCCTTGACGTCCGTCCCCGCGACCTGGTACGCGCTCGTGACCTGGCGCGGGGCCTCGCTCTGCCAGATGATGTCGGTAGATATGGTCTCGGTCTGGCTGCGGTTCACCACGAAGAGCGCGCTCTGCTGCGTTTCGGCGTCGAAACTGGCGGACACGTCAAGCGCCGGGACTTCGCCGTGCTTCTGGGTGTCCACCAGCGGCGCTTTGACGAGCA
>DAIUDK010000005.1:0-88966 GCA_036845725.1 Chloroflexota bacterium | reverse complement strand
GCGACCACGAACTGGCCGACGTCACCGGCAGCCTGGACACCGACCGCAGTAGCCAGCAGAGCGCGCTCACCGGCGGCATTGAACAAGCCGATTCTTCGTATGACCGCAGTGGCAACCAGCAAGAGGCACTGGGGCAGACCTGGCAGGGCAATGAGACAGTGCAGACCTCGGAATGGCGCAGTGGCGGCGGGGTACGGTCGAGTCAGACCAGCTACGGCTACAGCGAAGCCTACCAGGACGCCAGTCACACCGACCGCGAGGCGCAGCGTGCTTGGGAGAGCGCCGTGGACCAAGACGCGGCCTGGCAGCAGGCCACCCGCGACGGCTATCAAGGCGTCGAGCACTTTGCCCGTACCTTCGGCGGCAGCTATGCCGAGAGCGGGCAGCGCAGCGGACATCTCTCACAGCAGGATATGATTGTCGCCGACCGCGCGCTGCAACGGGAGACTCACCGCTTCATCAACGGCTTCCGCAGCGAGACCTTCGACGGCTATCGCAATTCACAAGAGCAGATCGACGGGGCCGAAGCGCGGCAGGAAGCGATGATCGGCGAGGGACGCGAGTACGTGCAGGCCCAGGCCGCCGAACAAGTCGGGGCAACGGTGGCAAATATGGGTGCAACCCAGGTGACGACGCGGGGTGTGATGGGGCCGTCGGGTGGGTCACTCGTGGCGGGCCTGGCCTTCGCCCGGCAGACCGTGGACGCGCAGCGCGACCTGGTGGCGCAGTTGCTCGACCAGCAGGTACGGCGCTTGAGCGCGGGGCTGGACACGGGATTGTTCCTGACGCAGGTGACGTTGCTGGCCCCTGACGAGGCCAGGCTGGAACGGTTAGCCGCTGCGTCCATTGCGGCGATGCGCGAGGAGAACGTCGTCGTGCCCGTCGCTGCGCGCGCCGGGGACGAGACGCTGTGGCAACGGGCCATTACGCTGGACTTCGACGCCCGTCCGGAAGATGCCGGGCCGTTCGACACGTTGCGCCACGCCCAAACGCTGACAGCCAACGAGTTAGCGGCGCTCGTCCACCCGATTCGCATCTCCGACGGCACGATTTCGGCCTCGCTGGACGCCTGGCCGGACGACTTGTCGCACCGCCGCACCCAGGGGGAAATCGCCTTGGGCACGGTGCTGGACATCAACTTACAGCCCGATCCCAACAATGTGCATCGTTTTCGCGCCGATGAACTGATGCACGCGGTTATCGTCGGGGATTCCGGGTCCGGCAAGTCCAACTCCGCGCTGTGGTTCGTCTCCCAGGTGGTCAATGCGCTGCGCCAAGACGAACACGGTATTCCAATCCTTGCACCGACCACAGGACCGGTGACGTCACTGCACCTGGGCGGGACGCCGCGCATCGGGGTGACGGTCTTTGATCCCACGGGTGAATGGCGCAAGTTGGGCAAGCTGGTCTCGGCGCAGGACTTCCAGTTTTACTCATTGACCGATCCGTGGGACTATCCCTTGCAGTTCAACCCGTTGCGTATCCCTAGCCCCTATTTGCATCCGGCGAAGTGGGCGGCGGCGTTCGCCAAGCACTGGCTGCTGGCGTATCCCGCCGGAGTGACCGGCTTCCACCAGCTCAAGGGCGCGCTGCTGGACGCTTACCGCGCGATGGGCGTCATCGAGGAGGATGGCAGTGTGTACCCGGAGCGTTCGGCGAACCTGTGTATGAAGGACTTGCACACCGCCCTGGTCGCCCGTTACACAGCGCTCAGCGAAGAACACAAAGACAACATCACGGGCGGCGTGGTCAAACGCATTATCGACAAGTTGGAAGAGTTCCTGCCCAAGGGGGTCTACTACCGCGCCTTTGGGCAGCCGGGAGGCACAACGGTGGCTGACTGGACAGCCCCGGATAAAGCCACGGTCATCACGGGGAAGTTCGGCGATGACGGGCCGCTGAAGCAGTTCATCATCGGCCTGATGGTGTCCGGCATCTACCAGCACGCCGACGAACGCTACGAGTCCTACTTGCGGCGGCGCAAGGCGATTCCGCAGCATCTCTTGTTCGTCGAGGAAGCCCACGTCGTGATGCGCTCGGACGCCTCGACCCAAACGGAGATCGCCCAGGCTATCGGTGAGGATGCCGGACTCTGGAACAACATCACCGACCGGGGCCGCAAGCTGGGGCTGTACCTGTGGACATCGGCGCAGCATTGGGAGCCGTTGCCATCGGGGGTGGTCACTTCCAGTAGCATTGCCATTATCCAGAAGGTGAGCACGGTGAAGGACGCCGAGATCGCGGTGTCGAAGGCGGGGCGCTTGCCGGGGAAGACCAGCCTTGACGATTACTCCAAGTGGACGCTGAGTGTGCTCAATATGCCGACAGGGGTAGGCTATGTGCGGCGGACACGCAAGACGTTGAACCAGGAAAGTGAAATGGAAATCTTCCCGGTACAGTTCGTGGACATTTCGGGGATCGTGCCGCCGGCGGATGCAGAGTTGGAGAGGATTGTGGGGAGAGGATAAGATAAGGTTGATACCACCTGGCTCTGAGATACTGCAATTCCACGGCGGCATCGAACCACTTGCCAGTATACCCCAACCCCGCCTGCGCTCCGCCGACCTCCTCCCCATATGGCGACCACTCGCGGGCGGCAGTCACCGCGCCGGCGGCGTCGGTTCCTTCGGCTTCGCTCAGGACAAGCTCCTGGCGCACGGATCCCAGCGCGTCCGGTAACACGTAAGTCCAATCCGCGCCGCTCTGCCAGCCGAGGGTGTCGTAGCCGATGAGGTACAGGGACTCGCCGTCGCTCAACAGTTCCGGGACGCCCGTGGCCCAGTCCCAGGTGAAGGTGTCAACGGATTGAACGGATGAAACGGATTGGGCTTGCGCCACACGCAGGCCGTCCGCATTGTAGGTATACACCAACGTGGCGGTGAGGTTCTGCGCCTGCACCATTCGGCCAGCGGCGCTGTACGCGTATGTAAAGGTGCCATCGGCAAGCAGGTTGCCGCGATTGTCCCAAGTATACGCCTGGATGCTGGAATCTGGAAGCTGGATGCTGGTCAAGCGATTCGCCGCGTCGTAAGTGTAGGTGTGAATGCCAATGGCATCCGTCATTACCTCACGGTTGCCCACGGGATCGTATTGGTAGGCGTAGGCTTCGTCTGTGGAGTAATCGGCGGCGGTCAGGCGATAGAGCGAGTCGTAGGTGTAGCTGATCTCGCGCGTGACGCCGCCGGCGGTCTCCGTGACGCGCGTGCGATTGCCGGTGGCGTCCAGCGTGTAGGCGTAGCGGGCGAGGAGGACGCCGTTGTGGGTGTGCGTCAGGGCGGTCAGGCGGCCGGCGGGGTCGTAGGTGTGCGCGGTTTGCACGCCGTTGGGCAACGTGGTCGTGCTCAGGCGGCCGGCAGGGTCGTAGGCGTAGCTCGTTGTGCCGGTGGCCCAGTCGGTGACCTGGATCAGGCGGTTGCCGGCGTCGAAGGCGTAGTACGTGGTGGTGGGTTGGGCGTTGTGGGTGACGGTGAGGGCAGTGCGGTTGCCGGCCAGGTCGTAGCCGTATTCGACGACGCCGGTGAACGGATCGGTGACGCGGATCACGCGGCCTAAGTCATCATACGTGTAGCTAGTCACACCGGAAGTATCCGTCATCGTGGTGCGGCGGCCTAATGCATCGTAAGAATAGTGAATAGTGAATGGTGAATGGTGAGGCGTGGCCGGGTACTGGATTTCGACCAGGCGGTTGAGATTGTCGTAGAGGTAGTGTGTGACCAGGCCGGCGGCGTCGGTGACGACGGTGCGGCGGCCCAGGGTGTCGTAGGCGGTGAAAGTGCGGTTCCCCAGCGCGTCTTCGACGATGACGGGGCGGCCCAAGACGTCATAGGTAGTGAAGGACTGCGTGTAGGCGCACGCGTTGGTGATGACGGTTCGATTGCCCAACACGTCGTATGCATATTCGGTGCGCACGTTGGTATCCTGATTCGCTGACTCGCCGATTCGCTGATTCTCCGACACCGCACTCAGCCGGTTGAGGGCGTCGTATTCATAGGCGGTGACGATGCCGTTGGCGTCGGTGATGGCCGTCTGGTTGCCCAGCGCGTTGTAGGCAAAGCGCGTGGTCTGGCTCAACGGATCGCTCACCGCAATCCGCCGCCCCAACCCATCATACACGTACTCGGTGATCTTGCCTCCTGCATCCTGCGTCCTTTCCACCCGCCCGGCGACGTTGTAGAATTGCCGCGTGATGACGCCTTCCGGCGTGACGGTCTCCACCTGGCGGCCCAGGGCATCGTAGATGAAGGTGGCTGTGTTCCCGCGCGCGTCGGTCTGGCCCACGCGCTGCCCCAGCAGATCGTAGTGGGTGAGGGTGGTCACGGGGAGCGTGTCCAGGTAGCGCGTCGTCGTCACCACGCGGCCCAGCGCGTCGTAGCCGAATTCGGTGCGGTTTCCCAGAGCGTCTACCGTGGCGCTGCGGCGGTCGTAATCGTACTCGGTCACGGTGCAGAGGTTGGCGTCCGGCTGGACGGGCGGGAAGGCGCAGCCTGTATTGGTGTCGCCTGGCTCAAGGCTGCTCGTAATATCTGGCGATGTCCTTCACTTTCGCTTCGAGCAGGATATGCCCGTTGACGTCAATGACCGGCAGGAGAAAGTAACTGGTATCCAGGCCGGCCGCGCGCATCCGGGGGTAGATTTCATCGCCCACACCGGGATCATCTATCGACTTGAATTGATAGGGGATGCCTGCCTCGAATAAATCCTCAGCCATTGCGCGGGTGAGACCGCAATCTACGCGCCCGTAAATGATGACATACGGTTCGGTGTACAGGGGTGCTACTTCGGGTTGGCGAGCAGTGGATACAGCGAACCCGACCGCCACAACCAGGATAAATATCAAAGCAAGGATCGACAGTCCACCAACACGCAAGGGCTTGCGCACATGCTGGGATGGGGGTGTTGTGGTAGGTGACGGTACGGATGGCAGAGCTAAATCCGATACGGAGGACATCGGGTTTAGCTCTTGCCCTTTTTGCGTTTCCGCTTGTGCGGTCAGGCGCGCTAACGCGCGTTGCGCTACGGCATGGTGCGGATCCAGAGCCAATACCCGTTCCAGGCAAGTACGACGTTGCGCCGTTGTATCCACCGCTGCAGCCAGATATAACCACGCCTGCGCATTTTCAGGATCTTGCTGGATCACCTGCGCGAGCAATCCACGGGCCTCAGTTTTATGCCCGGCTTTGAGAGCAATAACGGCGTGCTCCAATGTATTGTTGGTATTCATAGAATCACTCAGGTCTGACTTTCTGGGTAGTTAGCATGCAAATAACTATCCCATAGCAAGCTAGGCAACATCAAGGTTACTCCTCGCAACTTGCAGCGTCACAATTTTCTTACAGCAAAGCCTGCCATTTTCATCAGTTCCGAGAATTCACTTGACGTACCTAACCTGAAATCCCCTTGCGACCACGAAACAGGCATTTGCATATAAGAGACCGCGTGGAAAACTATGTACAAATAGTCCGCAGGTTTATCTGCGATATACGCCCGTACAACTAACATCGAATGACCATGCTGATAATACCAAGGACTGTATGTATACCCCCGCAGGTTAATAACTTCAGTGATTTCTTGACCTAACATACATGCCAACCTTCATCGTTTATGGGTTAATCGGTGATGTATGAGTTTGCCCTTCGTTTATTAGACAAATTTAAGCTTAAAAAGCTTTCATGTAACCCTCCAACACAACGTCCAGTAGGATCTCCATCAAAATCGGTTTCGATCAATTCCCAACCGGGGGAATCCTCATCAGCATCATCAACATGACCCTCATCGATTACATTCAATACCTCAAACATTGCTTCGTAAGCTACCCATTGGGCAATTTGCCCTATATCCTCATATGTTCCCCCACTGCTTAGTAACCGCTTAAGCGCCAACCCCGCACCACTAAAATAATCAGTAGTGTTTTCCTCAGCCTCGGTTATCATTCTGGGTATGTAACCAGCACTATCTTCAACCCAACGATTGAGGCTTTGCCATAAATGTCGCAGAATGAGAAACCGAGCCATCTGAGGTATATCTTCCTGGATTTCGGAATATACCCACATCGGCGCGTCTGTAGCACCCAATTTTCTTAACGTTTCTATAAGGTTTTCTGCTCTCAAGCGGGTTTTTGCATCTAATGAGTCAAGCCAATCTGGCAGCATAAGCACCTCCTCAAAAAACAGCGCATTATCTTGGAAATGTCCCTGCTAGTAATTCACGGGCAATTTGAGCGAGAACTTGTCTTACTTGTCCCGGTTTAGCATTGCTCAACCGTCTATCAACTTCTCGATAATATCGCCCAGTATGTTAACTATAATGTGAGTTCACATCCAGAAAAACGCCATTAATCGCATCATTAATACCAATACCCTCCTTGGCCAAAATTGCACGTGCAGATGCAGCAGAGGGATCACTATGAGCTACTATATGATGAGTAGCCGTATTAGGTGGACGATTGATCCCATTCTTTTCCATGTTCCGAGCTAATGTGCGAGAAGGATTGCACGAATTATGCACCAACCACAGCCCATCACCGACGAAATAGGTATGGGCGCCGGCTACAGTGACATTGTACATCACTTGGGGCCGGTGCTCAAATGTCACTGCCTCCACAGCGCCAAAGCTGCCGTCTGCCTGACGTACCCGGTCGCCGACCTGCAAGTCACCGGCAGCGATCCACGCGCCTTTGTCCGTGTAGAAAGGATGCTCCGGCGTCGTCTCGATGGTTTCGCCCGCGATGGTTAGGTGGACGACAATTTCGTCTTCGTGGACCCACAGTGCGGTGACGGGATAGTAACCTACTTCACCGGTCGCTTCATTGTAGGCCAGAACGTAGTCACCTGCGGCTATCCACGCATCTTCATCTGTGCAGAAAAGGTGCTCCGGAGCGGTTCTTAATGCCTAAAAGGCCATATGGGGGGATACTCTGTATTCCAACTGATAGTTCTGCCGCCAAAGGGAGCATCAATCCAAACTGGCGTTCGGCATTGCGCAATAGTTTCAGGTACACCACCCACTAGACCAGATACTTCTTTTAGTGTTGTCCAGTCACTTGTAGAAAAAAATGCCAAATCGTTCACGATTTGCGCCGCTTCTACAAAACGTGGCCAGAGATTAAGATATGGTCTACCCAACACAACAGCCTGTCCAAGTGTACGCGGAATCCCCTTCCACCAAATCCCATTCACTGGATGGAATTCTGTCTCAGTATCAAAGGTGTATGTCGCCCCCGTCCGGATACCCCCCCTGAGCGTCCTGACATCACCGTAGAAGGGTTGAATCGTTTGTGAAGCAGCTTGCCACAGTCTGGCTAGTCCAGTATTCCATCCTGGTTGTTCCAATACGCGAGCTTCGATTTCGACCTCTACGTGATTTGCACGAAAGCCTTGCGGCGTAGCACCCCATTTGGGTCCACAATGTAGGTAGACACCAACAACTGGTCTGTGTGGATACCACACCACAATCTTGTCTAGATGTTTTTGAAGGAATGCTAAAAAATGCTCTCTTCCAGTTTCTGTGTAAAGATACTGCGGTGGTTCGTAGAGTCCGTAACGTCTAGGGATTGCTTCTGGAAGCATATCTTCCATCAGCTCAATGAATTTGTGAAGTCCTAGATTTGTCAGAAGCGGACCGTCAGTAAACCACCAAGAAAACTTTAGGATAGAGAATCTCTCTTCCCGTTGTTGAGGCCGATATCTTTGGACACCTGTTGGTGTGACTAATGTATCTGTTTGGCGATCAAGAACTACTCCATGTGCATCTTTAGCAAGACACCGTGAAACTTTGATCAACAGGTTTTGTGCACTCTTTGGCACGACAAGGGGCTCAAGGGTTAGTTCTGTTAGATAGCAAATTCCTGGCAGCAACCCAACGACGTCCTCGGGTATATCTTCAAGAGACACTTTAAGTGAAGGAGTGACTGTAATCTGCCAGCTCTTGGCAGTGTGTTGCCATACCTCGCCTTCAGGATGCCATTTCTGCCTATCAGGAAGAGCCGCTGGTAACACGACAGGGCGAACTGACCAAATCTGAATATCGTAGCTCATTATCTTGCTCCTATAGACGTTTGCCTAAAATTGTAGCACACCTCCGAATCTATATATCCTCTAATGTCTGACAATTAGTATACCCGCTTGCATAAGTGCTTGTTCCAGAGGTCTACTTGGTCCCCTTTCACCCGTAATAGGACTGGTGAAAAAGTGCCAGACAGCGGAATCAATTTCCCCGGTTACTATTAGTTCAACATCTTTTGCTATCTGCTTTTGCACCTCTTGTGTTAAGGATGTATAACCAACTTTCGACTCGTGAGCAACCCGGATGATCCGCGTACCGCTCGGCGAGTTTGCCGTTGATGATGCGCACCTTCTCGCGGTAGACCGGCGAGGTAAGGCAATGGTTATGCCGCCCGCCGAAGAGATTGCGCTGACGGTCGGCGCGAACGCGCAGCACCTCTGGGTACTGGCGCGCCAACCACGCCGGACGCGCCCCACTCGGCGTCGCCAGCACAGCCACGCCGCCGTTCTCGACAATCATGTCCATCACCCGGTCGAGCCAGTCGAAGTCAAACTGGCCCTCGGCGGGTTCCAGCCGCGCCCAGGCGAAGATGCCGACCGACATCGCGTTGCAGTGGGCCAACTTCATCAAGCGCATGTCCTGCTCCCACACTTCGGCAGGCCACTGATCGGGGTTGTAGTCGCCGCCGTGCAGCAAAACAGGCAATTTCGACGTAATCGGGGGATATTTCTCAATCATTGTACGCTCCTGTACAAACGCTTAAGGCTCAAAGAGATTCGTGTAGATTCGCGAGATTCGCGGTTAAAAATCAACTTCTCTGCCCATACACCGCTTCGCGCAAGCCCTTGAGATAGCCGATGGCGAAGAGCCGGCCTACCGACGAATACGAGGGGTTGTCGTTGCTGTCGCCTTCCATCGTGGGGACGTGGTCGGGACGGCAGACGCCCTCGAAACCGACGTCGCGGTAGGCTTGCATACAGGCCAGCATGTCGGTCTTGCCGTCGTCGTGGAAGGTTTCGACGAATTTCTCCGGCGTGCCGCGCACGTCGCGGAAGTGGACGAAGAAGATTTTGTCCTGCTTGCCGAAATGGCGAATCACGCCGGGTAGGTCGTCGGTCATCAGCGTGAAGTTGCCCATGCACAGCGCAATGCCGTTGACCGGACTGGGGACGAGGTCAAGCAAGCGCTGGTAGTTCTCGATGCTGCGCATAATACGGCCCAATCCACGGATCGGCGAAATGGGCGGATCATCGGGGTGCATCGCCAGCAACACGCCGGCCTTTTCCGCTTCCGGCACAACCGCTTTGAGAAAGTATTCCAGGTTTTCCCACAACTGCTCTTCGGTAACGATGCCGTATTCGGTGAGCGGCGCGTTGCGCATCAGGTCGTGATCGTAGGCGGTCGCCAACGCCCCACCCCGCGCGGGTGCGGTGGTCGAGGTGCGCATCCAGTTGAAGACGGGCATCCACTCATAGCACCACACTCGTATGCCGAGCGCGCCAATGTTGCGGATCAAGGTGATAGCGGTGTCGATTTCTTCATCCCGCCCCGGCAGGCCGAGCTTGGCCTTATTGAGCGGCGGACGGCTTTCGAGCACATCGAATTTGAAGCCGCCGTCCTCATAAGCGGTCTTGATTCGCACCAGCGACATATAGCTCCACGGCAAGCTTTCTTTATCCACATTCAAGCCTCGCCGGAAGTCCATCGAGCCGACGACGTAATCCACGCCGCACTGCTTGACCATCCGCCATAGCGGGGTGGGATAAGGGGGCAATACCTCAGCAATTTTGATCATTCTGGCATCTTCTCCTATAGTTCTAGTAACTGGTATCGGTAATTGGTGATCCGCGATTCATGATTCGTAATTGGCCTATCTGTATCACGTCTAAAGTATACACAACTTCAGCATAACATTCAAATAACACAGTGCCCTTTTCTTGCCGCAAAAGCAAAGGTGCATATAATGACTGTCAATGGATTGAACGGATTCTAACGGATTTTTAGTTTACCATTTTCAAGGAGGCCCGTAGTGTTCAAGACGCTCGAAGAGGCGCAAAGCTATATCCGTGAGCACGAGATTGCCATGGTAGACCTCAAATTCTGCGATCTCTGGGGACGCTGGCATCACGTGACGATCCCTGCCGCGCATTTCACGCTGGAGTTGATGGCCGAAGGCGTCGGCTTTGATGGCTCCAGCGTGGGGTTCAAGTCGATCAGCGCGGGCGATATGGTCGCCGTGCCCGATCTCAGCACCGGCGCAGAGGATCCTTTCTGGGATATGCCCACGTTGAGCTTCATCTGCTCCGCAAAAGAGGCCGACACGCGCGCGATCTTCCCCTACGATCCGCGCAACATCGCCCTGCGCGCCGAGGACTATATGCGCACCACCGGCGTCGCCGATACGAGCCTGTGGGGGCCGGAATTCGAATTCTACGTGTTCAATGGCGTGAGCTATCAGAACAGTATGAACTCGGCCTTTTACCGCGTGGAATCGGAAGAGGCGAACTGGAACGCACAGGAAATGGGCAGCGGCTACACCATCCCCCGGCACGGCGGCTACCACGCGATCCCACCGCAGGATCACCTGTACAACCTGCGCTCGCGCATCAGCCAGCACTTGTTGAACATGGGCCTGGACGTGAAATACCATCATCACGAAGTCGGCGGGCCGGGACAGTGCGAGATCGAAACGCCAATGCTGCCGCTCCTCCAGGCGGCGGATGGGTCGATGCTGGTGAAGTACGTGTCGCGGATGACGGCGTTCAAGGAAGGGATGTCGGTCACGTTTATGCCCAAGCCGCTCTACGGCGAGGCCGGTTCGGGGATGCACTTCCACCAATACTTATGGAAGGACGGCAAGAACCTGTGCTACGACCCGGAGCAATACGGGACGATCAGCGACCTGGGCCGGTACTACATCGGTGGCTTGCTTCATCACGGCGGCGCGGTGATGGCCTTCACCAATCCGAGCACCAACTCGTTCCGGCGACTGATCCCCGGCTACGAGGCGCCCATCAGCGCCATCTACTCGCTCGGCAACCGCAGCGCAGCGATTCGCATCCCCAAATACGCCAACCAGCCCGACTCGGCGCGGTTCGAGTTCCGCCCACCGGACGCCACCTGCAATCCCTACCTGGCGATGGCGGTGCAGTTGCTCGCCGGCATCGATGGTATCCTCAAGCGGATAGACCCGACCGAGATGGGCTTCGGGCCGGTGGATGAGGACATTTTCTCCTGGCCGGCAGAGAAGCGCGCGACGATCAAAGCGCTGCCCACGTCGCTCGGCGCGGCGATGGATGCGTTGGAAGTCGACCACGATTTCCTGCTCGCGGGTGAGGTATTCAACGAAGAACTCATCCAGCGCTGGATCGAGCGCAAGCGGTGGGAAGAGAAACAAGTCAACAATCGCCCACACCCTTACGAAATTGAGCTATACTACGACTTGTAAGTGACAGTCGAAGGGTAATTTCACCACGAATTTTCACGAATCTGCACTAATTTCTGTTATTCGTAAAAATTCGTGTGGATTCGTGGTTTATACTGAGGAGTCCCCATGTAGGATTCCACACCAGCGAGGATGAAAAGGATTTTCTCAACGGATTCAACGGAATTTAACGGATATTTTTCCGTTTAATCCGTTGAGACTATTTTCGAAGGAGGAGACAATGACAGAAAACGAAGCCACTGCCCCACGAGATTTTATTCGCGCGACAGTCGAGGAGGACCTGAAGAGCGGACGATTTGGCGGGCGCGTGCATACCCGCTTCCCGCCGGAGCCGAACGGCTACCTGCACATCGGGCATGCCAAGGCGATGGCGATCGATTTCGGCGTCGCCAAGAATTACGGCGGCAAGTGCAACCTGCGCTTCGACGACACCAACCCGGCCAAAGAGGAAGACGAATATGTAAAGGCCATCATCGAAGACATCCGCTGGCTCGGTCACGACTTCGGCGACACGATTTTCTACGCCTCGGACTACTTCGAGCAAACGTATGAATGGGCCGAGCAACTCGTCCGGCAAGGACAGGCTTATGTCGACGACCTGAGCGCCGGCGAAATTCGCGACTATCGCGGCACGCTCACCGAACCCGGCAAGAACAGCCCCTTCCGCGACCGCTCCGTCGAAGAGAACCTCGATTTACTGCGCCGGATGCGCGCGGGCGAGTTCCCCGCCGGCTCGCGCGTACTGCGCGCCAAGATCGATATGGCGTCGCCGAACATCAACTTGCGCGACCCCGTGATGTACCGTATCGTCCACGCGCCGCACCATCGCACCGGTGATAAATGGCACATCTACCCAATGTACGACTGGGCGCACGGCCTGGAAGATTCCATCGAAGGCATCACCCACTCGATGTGCGACCTGGGGTACGAAGATCACCGCCCGCTCTACGACTGGTTCCTGGACGCGCTCGGCATCTATCACCCGCAGCAGATCGAATTTGCGCGGCTCAATCTCACGCGCACGGTGCTGAGTAAGCGCTTCCTGCTGCGATTGGTCAACGAAGGCCACGTGCGCGGCTGGGACGACCCCCGGATGCCCACCCTGCGCGGGCTGCGGCGGCGCGGCTACACACCGGAGATCATCGCCGACTTCCTGAACCGTGTCGGCATCGCCAAGGCCAACAGCGTGGTAGACATTGCCTTGCTCGAACACTGCATCCGTGAGGACCTGAACGAGCGTGCCCCGCGCGCGATGGCGGTGCTCGAACCGCTCAAAGTCGTCATCACCAACTACCCCGAAGGGCAAGTGGAGTATTTCGACGTCCCCAACCACCCGCAGAAGCCAGAAATGGGCACGCGGCAAGTGCCGTTCTCCCGCGTCGTCTACATCGAGCAAGAGGACTTTATGGAAACACCAGCGCCCAAGTATTTCCGCCTCGCGCCGGGACGCGAAGTGCGCCTGGTGGGCGCTTACTACATCACCTGCACGGACGTCGTCAAGGATGCGGACGGCACTATCGTCGAGCTGCACGCCACGTATGACCCCGAATCGCGCGGTGGTGCGACACCCGACGGGCGCAAGGTCAAGGGGACAATCCACTGGGTCTCAGCCGCCCACGCGTTGGACGCCGAGATGCGCATGTACGACTACCTCTTCACCAAAGACGATCCCGGCGACGCCCCCGAAGGCCAGGACTTTATGACGAACCTCAACCCCGACTCACTCGTCATCCTGGCGGACGCGAAAGTCGAGCCAGGTCTTGCCGGGACGCAACCGGGCGATCGCTACCAGTTCATGCGCAAAGGCTACTTCTGCACCGACCCGGATACGACGGAAGGGAAAATCGTGTTCAACCTGACGGTGTCGCTGCGGGATAGCTGGGCGAAGGTGCAACAACAGTAGTATTGACCGAAAGGCAAACAATGACACTGAAAATCAACACGCAAAAGAAAGAACTGGCTGAATTGTGCCAAAGATATGGCGTCAGGCGGCTGGAGTTGTTTGGTTCTGCTGCACAAGGACGCTTCGACCCCCAACACAGCGATATCGATTTCGTCGTAGACTTTACGGAAGAACACCCGCTGGGCGCTTTCGAGCAATACTTCGGTTTCAAAGAAGCTTTGGAACAGCTTTTTGAACGTTCGGTCGATCTGGTTGAGGAAAAGGCCATTAGAAACCCCTATTTCCGGCAAGCGATTGCACAGGACAGGATGATAATCTATGGAGCTACAAACTAAAAAGCTACTCTACGACATCGAGCAAGCCGTTGCGCTGATTGTCGAGTTCACGGCAGGTATAGAGTTCGAAGATTATGCAACGAGCGCCTTGCTACGCTCGGCAGTCGAACGCCAATTCGAGATTATCGGCGAGGCATTGAATCGCCTAAAGAGAATTGATGAGGAGACGATTGAGAGGATTACCGATCACCAACGCATCATAGGTTTTCGGAACATCCTTGCACACGGATACGATGTCGTTTCAAACGAACTTGTCTGGGACATCGTGGAAAATCGACTTGCCATATTGCAACAAGAGATCGAGCAAATCGACAAGCAACTATGATCGAATACTCACATTCGACGGGGGATATCACCGCCGACCAACTGCACGGCTTCTTCGTCGGCTGGCCGAACCCGCCAACGCCGGAAACCCACCTGCGGCTGCTGCGCAACAGCGACGCGGTCGTGCTGGCGGTGGACACGGCGACCGGGCAGGTGGTTGGCTTCATCACGGCGATCACCGACGGTGTGCTCGCGGCCTACATCCCGTTCCTCGAAGTGCTGCCCGCGTACCAACACCAGGGCATCGGCAAAACGCTGGTGCGCCAGATGTTGGATCGCTTGCAGGATTTGTACATGATCGACCTGCTCTGCGACGCCGACATACAGCCGTTCTACGAACAGTTTGAGATGTACCCCGCCGTGGGGATGTGTGCGCGCAACTACGCGCGACAGTCTGGACAGTAGAAACAGCTTGCGGCGGATTGTGCAATCCGCCGCAAGCACAAAACCAGCCATTTGCTTCTGCCGGATCACAACCCGGCATCCCGCAATCCCTCCAAAAACCGGATCACCGTCTCAATCCCCTTATAAAACGCCGGGATGTGGAACTTCTCGTTGGGTGAGTGCAGCCGGTCGTCAGGCAGACCGAAGCCCATCAGGATCGTCTCGATGCCGAGCGCCTTCTGGAACGTCGCCACGACGGGGATGGAGCCACCCTCGCGCATAAAGACCGGGTCAACGCCGAAAGCGCCGGCGTAGGCGCGGAACGCTGCTTGCATCGCCGGGCTGTCGCGGCGCACGATCGCGCCGTCGCCGCCGTGCAGGTCGCGGACTTCGACGGTGACAGCGGGTGGGGCAATCTGCTTCAAGTAATCCGCCACAAGGCGCGCAATCTCCTTCGGGTTCTGATCCGGCACCAACCGCATCGAAATCTTCGCATAAGCCTCGCCCGGCAAGACGGTCTTCGCGCCGGGCTGGATGTACCCACCCCAGACGCCGTTCACGTCCAGCGTGGGCCGCGCGGACGTGCGCTCGACGACGGTGTAAGCAGACTCACCCCAATCCGCTTTCACCCCGGCTTCCTCGAGCCAGGTAGCGCGATCGTAGGGCAGTTTCGCCAATTCCGCGCGCTCGTCGGGATCAAGGTCGCGCACCTTGTCGTAGAAACCGGGGATCGTGATGCGCCCGTCCGCATCCTGTAGCTGCGCGATCATCCGGCAGAGCGCGTTGATGGGATTGAGCACCGCGCCACCGTAAATGCCAGAATGCAGGTCGTGATCCGGCCCGGTCACTTTGACCTCGAGGTAAGCCAGTCCACGGAGCGCATAGACGATAGTGGGTGTGTCCATCCCCAGGATGTGTGTATCCGAAATCAGCGCCACGTCCGCCGCCAGCAACTCTGTGTGTGCAGACACGAAGGGATTGAAGCTCGGGCTACCGATCTCCTCCTCGCCCTCGAAGATGCACTTGAGGTTGACGGGCGGCGCGCCCACTGTCGACTTGAACGCCTCGGCGGCTTTGAGGTGGGCAAACAACTGCCCCTTGTCATCCGAAGCGCCGCGCGCGAAGAGATCGTCGCCCACCACCGTCGGCTCGAAGGGCGGCGTGCGCCACTGTTCCACCGGATCCGGTGGTTGGACGTCGTAGTGCCCGTAGACGAGCACCGTTGGCGCATCAGACCCGGCCGCCAACCACTCCGCGTAGACGATGGGATGGCCCGTGGTAGGCATCACTTCCGCGCGGGGGAACCCCACGTCCAGCAGTGCGTCGCGCAGCCACGCCGCGGCGCGCTCGATGTCGGCCTTGTGCTCGGCCTGCGTGCTCACGCTTGGGATACGCAGAAAGGCTCTCAATTCTTCCAGAAATTTATCGTGATGGGTTTGAGCGTAAGTTAAGGGATTCATAGGACCTCGCAGAAAAGTGATTGGGTAAAGGGAAAAGAGTTAAGAGTGAAAAGTTAAGAGAAATGAATAATGCGTCACTCGCTACTCGCTATTTGGAACGATGCAGGCAGGTGTGTCGGTCGCCGGGCTGTTGACGAGGCGGGAGACAGGATAGGCGGTCATCAAGTCGGCGGGATAGGGCGCGAGCAGGTGGTTGAGCGCGGCGGGTTTCTGCTCGGCGGGATCGAGCCACAAGGCGTAGGCGTCCGGCGGCAGAATGACGGGCATGCGATTATGGATCGGTGCGAGCAGGGCGTTCGGTTCGGTGGTGATGATGGTGCAGGAAAGGATAGGCGTGTCGTCGGGCCGCCACAGTTCCCACAATCCGGCAAAGGCAAACGGCTTTTTCGTCGCCAGTTGGATGTAAATCGGCTGCTTGGCCTTGCTGCCCGGTATGGTCTGCCATTCGTAGAAGCCATCCGCGAGGATCAAGCAACGCCGCCGGAGATAAGCCGCGCGGAAGGATGGCTTCTCCGCCAATGTCTCGCCGCGCGCGTTGATCAGCCGGTTGCCGATGTCCATATCTTTGGCCCAGGAGGGGATCAGTCCCCAACGGAAAAAGCTCACGTGTCCATCAGTGTTGTTGGGAACGACCATCACGTTCTGCGTCGGCGCGATGTTGTAACGAGGTTCCGTCTCCGGCGGGAACGTGAAGTCGGGAAACGCCTCGACCAAATCATCCAGATTCACACCCAACGAAAAACGTCCACACATTTTGTCACCTCAAAATACAGTAGCCGACTGTGCATTTCAAACGAATTATGCCGCGACAGACGCACGTTTTTGGTTTAGCCAGAGTCTAAATTCGTTTATTCGTTGCCCTATTCGCGGTCGGCAAGCCCAATCCGTTGACAAAAAAGCGCCGGAGCACCCACTCCAGCGCCAATCAAGCACCTACCAGGTTGCGCTCAAGGCGCATCGACATCCAGTGCCGGAAGTATCAAACCGGAGAAAGCATCGGCGTTCAACCATTGGCTACTATCTACCGAAACGCCGTTGACCCACATCTCCCAGTGCAAATGCGCGCCCGTCGAAAGCCCGGTGTTGCCGACGAGCGCGAAACATTCGCCGCGCTTCACGTGCTGGCCCACGGCTACGTCGATGCGCGAGAGGTGCCAGTAGCCGGTGATCAGGCCGCCGCCGTGATCGATCAACACCGCGTTTCCGCGCGCTTCCAGACGTTCGGCGAGCAGCACCACGCCATCCGCGGGCGCGACCACGCGCATCCCACCCCACGCGCGGTAATCCACGCCGGAGTGGTAGCCGGCAACCATCCCACCGTACGAGCGGCGATCGCCGTAGTTAGCGGAAACGGGAACTTGATACTGCAACGGGAAAGCGAGTGGTAACTCCCAGGCGCGTTCGGGCGTGCGAATCGTGCGCCAGATCGCCAGGTAGTCCAACTCACCTTGCATAAGAGCGGCGTCCATCAACTTCGAGAGTGAAGGTGGCGGATCGATATACTGGAAACCATACCGCCCGGCGCTGACGTCCAACGGCATGGTGAACGCCGTCTCCAACCCATCGGCTTGCACGACGATTTTCACCGTGTAGACGCCCGCATCCATCAACGCAGAAAGCCCCACCAACGCGTACAGGTGCGAATCGTCCAGTGGGTAACACGGCTCTTTCTGATCCAGATAGCTGATCTCGCAGGCCGCCGGTTCTGCCGTCTCGAAGACGAACAACGCCGTGCGCCCGCGGGTTACCGGCTGTGGCGATACGGCGAGCGACGCCACAGGATACGGCAGGCAGGTCTCCGTCTCCGCACCGGGAAGCCGCACGCTTTTGCCGGTGTACAACGGCCCCTGGTTTAGACGTAAAACGTTCCACAACGGTAGACCGCGCTTCACGGCGAGGGCCAACGGTGTGTCACCCGCGTGGGCCGCGACGAGCACACGCGATTCAGACGGCGGCAGGTTAACCATCCGGCCTGCGTCCAGCAACGTAGGATTCAAAAGTTGGTTCGCCTCGGCAACGGCGGAGACGTTCATACCGCTGCGCTGCGCCAGACAGCCAACTTCCTCGCCTAACTGCAACGTGTGCGACGCCCAGGCGCTCAGGTCGACCAATTCAGGAGCAACATCAGCCGCCGGGGGTGCAACCGAGGATGTGAGTGCGCCGTAAAGACTGCCCGCCGCCATCACTGGGCGAGCACATAGCAGAGCCAGACATAAAACCAGAATCAAATAGAATTTTTGCCGCATCACAAGAAGGCCTAAAAATAAGTCATAAAAGCATCACAATATTATTATCATAAGGCAAAAAACGGAAAAGTCAATGGCTGCACAAAACGCACAAGTCTCGGTAGGGAAACCTACCGAGACTTGTGCAGTCCTAAATCAAACGCTGCTGACGCTTCATACTCGTATCCTCGCTCATGCCATAAGCAGCGCCAAAGACGCCCCCTACGATAGGGCCCAGGAGCAGATACAAGCCGTTGTTCAACAGCAACAAACCCACAGCAATCCCAAAGAGTAAGCCGGCAACAATTCCATAATTGGTATACAAACGTGTGTAATACTTTGGCGGCGACAGCCGGTGCGCCTTGACAAAGTGTTCGGCCATCAGGCGCAACTGCTGCACCTGGTAATGCCGCTGCGCTTTCGATCCCGGCAGTTCCGGAAACTCTTCCTCCATACGGCTTAACGTATGTTGAAAATCACGGCACGTTTCGCACGCGTCAGAAGCCTCTTTGACCCGCAAGGCAATACGCAGCATCAAATCGATCTGGTAGGCGCGCCATTGTTTGTCGGTAAAATCTGCCCGATGCTCCTCGATATCTCGCGCGAGCTTGCGATACCACAAATCATCCTTGTACATGCCGCCCCCCTTCTCGCATCGAACAAATCCCAGGCTATCGCGCCAACGCCCCGGCGGACATTTCGCGGAGCGTCTGCGCGAACTCGCGCAATTTGGCGACGAGCCGGTTGTTCATCAGCCGCGACGCCGCGCTGCTCTTTGTCTCCGGCATCATCGATTTGTGTAATCCTTTTTGCGTGAAATATCGTAACGGCTAGATCGTCATTCCAAAATAAATAAGGAACCCACAAACAACGTTTATGGGAACCACTTTTGAAACAATTGCTTGCCTGCCGCCTGGACTCGTCTGTCGCTGTTGGTAGCCTCATTGATGCCAACGGCGGAAGCGAAAATCAGAAACCCGTTGAAGAAAGCCAGGATCCACTTCGTCCAGTCTGCGGTAGGCGCCAAAATGGCGACGAGATACGCCAGAAGCATCGCCAGGCCAAAGGACACCCACTTTCGATAGAGATCAAACTTGTTCCCAACCAGGTAGCCGATCACATTCGGCACGAGAAGCGCGGCAGCAGCCGATCCTTGAAGACTCAACAGGCTTTGCATCGTAAATAGTGCATCCAACGGTTGCGTGTTCATCTTGCCCTCCTTGGCTTACTGACATACGATTGACCTACCCTGAATTTTTATTGAGATAGTTTTCCAGATCACCCATCGTTTTCACAAAGGCATCCTCCAAATCGACATCGTGCACATCAGCCAGCACGATGATCGACCACAGGCAATCGGCCAATTCGTGCGCCAGCTTGCTTTCCGCGTCGGGGATGATTCGCCGCCCGCTCTGCGCCATAACCAGCTTGACCAGATCGCCAACGTCACCCACAAAGCCCAGGGCCAGTTCCTCGTTGGTCCAGGAGACGCCGTAGTTTTGTTGTTCGAAGTCACGATACAGCTTGCGAATGGACAGTGCACGTTGAATAAGGTCGTTGAATTCCATGTTTCCCGCGAACTCACTTAATATTTAGATATCTGATAGGGTTTTGAGCGCCAAGTGAGAGGTATCCCTCCACACTTCCACCTACATAATGCTGCAATTCAGTAGCAACACGCCCATCAAATCGCCAACGTTGCTGTGTTTTCTGATTTGCATCACGTGCAGTAACCGGAAACCAACGTTCCACCGCATAAACTTCTCGCACAATGCCTCGATACACAGCGAATGCATAACTTGCCTGTTCGCGCTGTTTACCTACTACCCAATTTCCACGTGTGATCTCATACAATTCTGCAGCACTCATTCCACGCCGGTAATGCCGATTTACAATGATGAGCAACGCAGCTTCCTTAATCTCGATCTTTGGAGCATCATATAATGCGATCGCCTCAGATATTATCATTGGACCACGCGTATCCGAATCATAACCTCGCACCATATTTGTCAATTCATCCAAGCCGATGAAATCTATCAAAGCGGATTCAACCTCAAAGGCTTCTTCCTCTGTTAAGCCGTGGCGATGAATAATATGCTGAACTGTCAAACCCTTTTCCTGAATAGCTCGTATCTTATCCAGCTTATCACTTGCTTGTGGGGAACGCAAAGCACGATTAAGATGTGCAAATATCCGATCGCCTGCACCTTTACCTACGTAAAATACCTGCCCAGTCTCCGGATCTTTGAGCAGGTAAACGTAATATTGCAACTTTTCTGCAACAGCCGCTGAGAAACTGATGATATCGCGCATGGCCCATAATCCTACAGAACAAATGAAGGAGTGGGTTTCACCTCACTCCTCCATTATAGCCAAATACCCGAAAATAGACTACTCCCCTACTTCAACGCCTCCTGCCCCGCGAACGCACGATACGGCGAGAGCACCTTCAGCACCTCCCGGTCTCCCGGCGAGAGTTCCTCCTGCGCGACCGTCCGCGCAAGCAGTTCACCCAGGCCGGGGCCGAGCATGAAGCCTTGCCCACACATGCCGATCGCCATCAGGTAGCCCCCCACCTCCCGCGCCCAACCGACGAGCGGCGAGCCGTCCGGCGTCATCGGGTAGAGGCCACGCCAGGTACGCCGCACGCGCAGGTTCGCCAGGCGCGGGACCAGATCCACCATGCGCGACGCGATCTGCGGCAGGAACACGCTCGTCTCGCGGCGGTCGAAGCCCACGATGCTCGGCTGCGGTGTGATGCAGAAGACAACTTGCCCACTATGCAACTGGAAAAAGTAGTAGTTCGCCGATCCCGGCGCGGGGCGGATGTCCACGAGCATCGGCCCCAGGAAGTGCGCCACCGGCTCGGTAATCCCGGCCTCGTGCGAGTCGGGCTGCACGGGATGCTCCATCCCCACCAAATGCCCGACCGCCCGCGCCCACGGCCCGGCGGCGTTAACGACGACCGGCGCGTGATACGTCCCCTGGCTCGTCCGAATCCCGCGTATCTGGCGGCCTGTCATCGTCTCGTCCACCAAAATCTCCATCACCGGCTCGTTGAAGTGGAAAATTGCACCCGCCGCCTTCGCCGCGTCGTAGAAGGCGTGTCCCGCCAACAGCGTCGAGCAGTGCCCATCCTGCGGCGAGAACGTCCCGCCGATCAGGCTGTTGGGGTTCACATCGGGAACGATGCGCAGGAAGTCATCGCGGTCGTACCAGTCGATGTCAAGGCCATAGGCAAGCTGTACCTTGAGCAAATCCTTGAACGTCCGCGCCACCTGTTCCCGGTAAGCGACGAAAGCGTACCCTCCTGTCGTCCACTCGATGTTGTGCCCGTAAGTCTCCTCCCACGTCGAGAAAATCTCCAGGCTACGCAGGCACAGGCGAATCTTCGCCGGATCGGAGTGCGTGGCGCGTACCCCGCCAATCGCCGCCTTGTTGGACCCCTGCCCCTGGCTCGCCGCCCCGTCGAACACGCGCACCTTCAGCCCCTTCCGCGCCATCGCCAGCGCCGCCGGTACGCCCACGCTGCCCGCGCCGATGATGATGACGTCGGCAGAGGGAGTAGGGAGTAGGGAGTAAGGAGTAAGGGGTTCGTGATGCGTGATGCGTGATGCGTGATTCGCTGATCCGTCCATTCGCTGATTCGCCGATTCGCTCATTCGCTGATTCGCCGCAAAAACGCCCAAGGGCACTTCGACGAAGAGGGGACGCGGGATGTTGGGGGTGACGGCATCGAGCGGAATGCCTTCCTCGCGGAAGAGGCGCAGGGTGAGAGCCGCGCAGGTCTTGCCGCCGCAGGCGCCCATCCCGGCGCGGGTGACGGCCTTGATCTCATTGATGTCGCGGTAACCCTTGCGGATCAGCGCGCGGATTTCGCCTGCCGTCACGCGTTCGCAGCGGCAAACGATCATATCGTCGTCCAGGTTGACGACTTCGTCGCTCAGCGCCGAACCAACTTCCAGTGGCTGTACGCGCAAACCGGCGACGAGTTTGGCAATTGCCTTCGGCGCGCGCACCTTAACCATCACGGTGCGGTCGTTGCGCTTTATAGCGCGCACACTCACGACTTCTGCGTCGCCGAGTTCGTTGGCGACCGAATCGAGCGCTGTCACCCGGTCGCCAACGGCGATGCGGCTCGCCAGGAACTCATAGGCCAGCGTCACCGTCGGCATCTCGGCGTCCTTGCGATAGTCTACTAACGTGATCGCCAGACCCGGGCAGACGGCGACGCACTGCTCGCAACCCAGGCACGCCTTCTCCGCCTCCAGGCCCAGGTAGGTGGGGACGGCGCGAATGTCAGTGGGGTCGATGTGGATCAACTGCTGCGGGCAGACTGAAGTGCAGGGATTGCACGGAATCGCCTGTGAGCAGTGGAAGACCGGGAAGACGCCCTCTTCCTGTGCGGGGATGCGCTCCGGGATCACCGCGCCGGGATGCGACTTGAGGATGTCGCCGGTACGCCGCCACTCATCGGGGACGGCGTCCTCCGTCGCGCCGAGCGCCCGCGCGATCTCCAGCCCGCGAATCTTGCCGGAGAACATCGCCGCCGACGCCTCCGCAATCGCCTCCGCGTCACCCGCATCGAAGACCGTCATCCCGAACGCCCGCGCCTTCTGCGTGAACTCGTTCACTGGGTCGAGGCCCACGGCGATAAGCACTGTATCACAAGCGAAGGATTGCTCCGTACCAGGAACCGGCCGGAAACGCTCGTCGACTTGCGCAATCGTCACCGATTCCACATGACCGTCGCCGTTGGCGGACAGAATCGTGTGCGACGTGTAAATTGGCACGCCGAAACGCGCCAGCTTATCCCGGTGGACCTTGTACCCGCCACATTCCGGCAGCGCCTCCACCAGCCCAACCACCTCGATTCCGGCTTGAAGCGCGTGATACCCCGCGATTAACCCGACGTTCCCGCCGCCGACGATAAACAGCCGCTCCGCCGCCCGCACCAAATCACGGTTCACCAACGTCTGGAACGCTCCCGCGCCGTACACCCCCGGCAGTGTGTTCCCCTTGAACGTCAGCGATTTCTCCCGCGCGCCTGCGGCGACGAGAAGGATTTCGGGGTGGACAAGAACGTATTCGCTCATTCGCTGATTCGCTGATTCTTGATTCGCGCCCCGCAGAATCCCCACCTTCCCATCACTAAACACGGCGAGGGCCGTGCTGTTGAGCCACACTTCAATGTTGTCGTGGCGGCGGACGTCGTTTTCCAACCGTGTGGCGATATCGATGCCGCGCGTGCCCGCGTAGACGGCGTCCACGGAGCCGAAGAAACGATGTGTCTGCAAGACCAGCTTCCCACCGAGGCGGTCCTTGTCATCCACCAGCAGCACGCGGACGCCGTACTCCGCCAACTGGATCGCCGCCGACATCCCCGCCGGCCCGCCACCGATGATAAGCACAGGCATGTCAACCGTCTCTAGCGCGTGCAGCGGCGGCGGTTCCGCCACCGGCGGCAGTACGGGCAGTCCCTCCAACGGCTCGACGACCATGCCGGGCGTCACCGGCGTCATGCACGCCTTCACCGGCAAGCCGTCCGCAATCACCAAGCATTGCGAACACTGCCCATTCGCGCAGAAGATACCCTGCGGCGAGCCATCCCGGTGGTGATGTCCAAACATGTGGATGCCGTGCGCGAACAACGCCGACGCGATCATCTCGCCGCGCCGCGCCGTCAACGGCTGCCCTTGCCAGGTAAATTCGACAAAATCGTCGAGAGGAATCGAAAGAATCGGGTGCGCCTCGATACGATAGTCTGCCATACGTGCTCCTTTTGAGAAGGTAAATGGGGATTAGAGACTGGGGATTGGGAAAGCAACTGGCACCTAATCATCAATCCCTAATCACCTTTGCTTTCACAGTATAGCAAGAGGGTTGTGGGGATTATACTGAAAGTAGACCCGTCTTTGAAAGTTAAAAGGCACTCCCAGACGACGCCGCGAACCGCTTGACCAGCATCCAGCTTCCCAATTCCAGCAACAAAGCGTATACTTGGAACATGCACGACAAGCTGTTAAGCGGAAACCTACGAATCCAGCGAACCACGGAAAAAAATCCGATCTGACATTCAAATGATAACGGTGCTTAGGAGGTATGTATGAAAAAGATCAGATACATCCTGTTAGCATTCGTAACAATGCTATTGCTTCTGGCAATCGTGGTTGCTTGCAACATCGCTATAACCCCAGAATCACAACGGAGTGATTATTTGTTCTGTCGACAAATGTCCGAGTATACCGCCACATTCGATGCGTTGAATCAAGCAGTTTATGTGCAGTTACCGGTTTACCCTGATGCCCAACTGATTATCACTGGGACCGGCGGTGGGGATCGTTACTTCTGGACACCTACTTCACGTCGCCTGGGTGCAAATTACATTTCCGATACCCCCTACCCACAAATACAGGAATTCTTCGAACAGGAAATGACAGACCAGAATTGGCAACTGACGGACAAAAAGGTTTATGAAGGAAGAGCCACTTATTTGTATTATCAAAGACAATTAACGTGCGTTAACCTCGATATTAGCGTTTGGGACGAATATGAGGCAGAGTTTATATCAAACATTAGCCCAACAAGTGAAATACCAATATCTACAAGAGCCATATACAGAGTTAGCATCTCTCACGCACAAGAAGCCGTTCCCGGCGCACCAACTCCGCATCCTGAAGGTAGTACTTCACTCATCGAATGTTTTGCAGATAGGCCTTGAGAATACGGCTATAACACCGTACCGGCTGCGGAATGTCGGACCACGTGCGGCCTTCGCCGTCGAACTGTGGCAGCCACGGGGCCAGAGCGTCGAACATTTCGTCGCACATCGCCCAAACTTCGGCGGTATCCGCTGTCCCTGCAGCGCCGGATTGTGATCCGGCGCAAGCATTTTGAAGAATTCACCACGAATCTACACCAATCTTCACGAATAAAAAGGAAGAATTAGTGCAAATTCGTGAAGATTAGTGGTAAAGACGCTCAGTCGCCCGTTACACAGCGCACTTCTGGAATAAAAACCGCTGCCACAGATGCGCCAGGTTGCCGACGTCGGGCGTATAGGTGTCGAGGTAGCGGAAGCCCCAATCCGCCATAAACTTCTGCAACGCGGTGGGCTTGTAGGCACGGACGTTCATCAGCTCAATCGACTCGCCGGGCAAACAGCGCACGATGCCGCCAAAGCACGGAAATTCCAGCGCCTCACGGACGCGGAACGACGCGACGTATCGGAGCGCATCCACATCTTCCTCGTAGATCTCCTCGCCGACCAACTCGCCGGCCGTTTGATCGATGCACAGCTTTTCGAGCAGGTTGGCGAAGAACAGGCTCAAGTTCTGCGGCAGGTGGACCAACCGGTTGCGTAACTCCTCGTTTTTGTCCGGTGTCTCGAATTGCGGGACGACGTCCAGGTAAAGATAGTCGCCCGCCGGGACGATACGCGCCAACGCCTCGGCGATGACCGTTTGCTCAAAGTTGCCGAACGTGCCGCCAAGCATCGCGTACACCTGCGTGTCATATCCCGCGACAAGCGGATGCCACTTGTCCACAAAATCAGGGCGCAAAATGTCGGCCAGGACAAATTTCTTGGAAAAAGGTTCGTCGGCGAGGTTCTGCTGCGCCAGGTTCAACATCGTCCGCGAGGAATCCACGCCAAAGTAGGCCACAGGGTATCCCGCGGCCTGGGCGGCGTGCAACAGCGGCTTCTCCGGCCCAGCGTTGCCGCATCCCAGGCTTACAAAGGCGATGTGCCGCTCTACAGTCCAAAACGGCTGCCGGGCGAAGAACGCGCACTCGTCATCGGAGCACATCTCCGCCAGCTCCGCCCCGCGATACGTGTAGAACGTCTCCGCGCCCTCCGTCGTGTAAAACAAATTCTGCCGCACCTTCTTGTGCTGCTGAAAATCGGCCAGATAGTCAAACTCCAAATCCGGCGCTTCTGCCAAAACAATCATCTCGTCCATTTACACCTCAAAAAGGATAAACCACGAATCTTCACTAATTTTTCTCTTTGTCCGTGACCATTCATGAAGATTGGTGGTTAGAATTCTGCGTTCCGTTCGGCACATCCTGCGGTTGGCGCTGCGCACGGGGGTCTACGGAATCAAAGCCCGCGAAAGGCTGCGCGAGACGGCGCTCCGCCATCGCGATGTACGCCGGCGTCACGTCGATGCCGATGTAGCGCCGGTTGAGCGCCTGCGCCACGCGCGCCGTCGTCCCGCTGCCGACGAACGGGTCGAGCACCACGTCGTTTTCGTTCGAGCTGGCGCGCACGATGCGCTCGATGAGGGCCTCCGGCTTCTGCGTGGGATGATCTTCGCGCTCCGGGTTGCTGTAGTGGACGTGCGAGAACGTCCACACGTCGCCGGGATTCGCGCCGCGCATGTTGTTGCGCTCGCGGTAATACTTCTGCGGGATGCGCACCGCGTCAAGGTTGAAAGTGTAAGCGGCGCTCTTGGTGAAGTAGAGAATGTCCTCGTGGCGCGGGGAAAAGCCAATCGTTCGGCCCGTACCCTGCGTGTAGTGCCAGGTGATCCAGCCGTTGAAGAGCAAACCCATTTCTTCCAGGATGCCGTACAGCCGGGCGATGAACCGCACGCCCATAAACACATAGAAGCTGCCATCGTCGCGCAAGATGCGGACACATTCCGCCAGCCACGCGCGCGTGAACCGCTCGTACTCGTCCCACGCCTTGCGATCCACCATTGCACCGTAATCCTTACCCAGATTGTACGGTGGATCAGTACACACGAGATGCACGCTCGCCGGCGGAATTTGCGGCAGCACGTCGAGCGCGTCACCGGCGATGAGCCGGTCCGTGAATGCGTCAATCGTGTATTCGCGCGTCATGTCTGGCATTATAATGTCAGGTGAACGAATACGAAAGTGACAAACAGAAACCCCGGTTTCTTTTTGAAACCGGGGTTCTTCATTTTTATGCAGTTTCCAACACTGGCGGAGTCTCTGCCGTGGCGGCCTCGGCTTCAGGGGCGACTCCCGGTTCGGGCTCCTCGGAAACGTCAGCGGCTGGCACTTTCGGCGTCAGCGCGTGGGCCAACACCTCGTTCACGTCTTCCACCAGGATGAACTCCACTTCGTCGCGGATTTTGTCCGGCAGTTCGTCCAGGTCCACGTCGTTCAGCTTGGGGACGAGGACGCGCTTCAGGCCCGCGCGGTGCGCCGCCATCACTTTCAGCTTCAGGCCGCCGATAGGAAGCACCTGGCCTTGCAGCGTCACCTCACCCGTCATGCCAAGATCGGGATAGACCGGACGACCGGTGAGCAGCGAAACCAACGCCGTCACCATCGTGACGCCCGCCGAAGGGCCGTCTTTCGGCACCGCACCGGCCGGGACGTGCAGGTGGATTTTGCCCTTGCAACACTCCTCACCCAGGTTCAGGTCTTTCACGTGCGATTCGACATAGCTCAAGGCGATCCGCGCCGATTCACGCATCACGTCACCCAGATGCCCCGTGAGGATAAGATTGCCGTCCTGTCCGGGCATGGCCGCCGCCTCGACGAACAACACTTCGCCGCCGGTGGGCGTCCACGCCAGCCCCGTCGCCACGCCGGGACGCTCCGTCCGCAGCGCGGCCTCGAAGCGATAGCGCGGCTTGCCCAGATATTCGCGCACCTT
Organism: Chloroflexota bacterium; assembly: GCA_036845725.1. GTDB lineage: Bacteria > Chloroflexota > Anaerolineae > B4-G1 > SLSP01 > DSWT01. The sequence goes on along the minus strand of DAIUDK010000005.1, from coordinate 61,255 downwards.
TTCGGGCGTGATTTCAATCGGTTCGATCGGCTCGGCCGGTTCGACCGCTTCCGAGACCTCAGTCTCAGGAGGCTCCGTCGCAAATGCCGCCGTCTCAAAAGCCACCGCTTCCGAAGCGCCCGCTTCCGAAGCGGCAGCATCCGTTGTCGTTTCGACTTCGCCGGCCTCCGCCCGCTGTTCCTCTTTCGTCTCGGCCACCTGCGTCGCTACCTTGCGGCAGATTTTGCCGATCTCACGTTCCAACTGGCGGACGCCGGCCTCACGCGTGAAGTCGCGTATGATCGCGCGAATCGAAGGCTCGCCGAAGATGATCTCATCCGGTAGCAATCCATTCATCTTGGTCTGGCGCGGCACGAGATACTGCTCGGCGATGTGCAACTTGTCGTATTCCGTGTACCCATCGATTTCGATCGTCTCCATCCGGTCCAGCAAGGGAGCTGGAATCGTTGCCACCGTGTTGCCGGTACAAATGAAGAGCACCTGGCTCAAGTCGAAATCCACGTCGAGGTAATGATCGCGGAAAGCGTGGTTTTGCTGCGGATCGAGCACTTCGAGCAGCGCCGACGAGGGATCGCCGCGCCAATCCGAACCGATCTTGTCCACTTCATCCAGCATAAAGACCGGGTTCTTCACGCCCGCGCGCTTGACCGCCTGCATAATACGTCCCGGCATCGCGCCGATGTACGTGCGGCGGTGCCCGCGGATTTCGGCCTCGTCGCGCATCCCGCCCAGGCTCATGCGGGTGAACTTGCGCCCCAGCGCCCGCGCGATCGATTGCCCGAGCGAGGTCTTACCCACACCGGGCGGCCCCACCAGGGAAAGAATCGCCCCAGAACCTTCGACTTTGCGCCCTTGCAGATCAGAGTCATCGCCGTCATCCAGTCCGCGCTCCTGGCGCAACTTGCGCACGGCCAGAAATTCCAGGATGCGCTCCTTGACATCCTCGAGGTCGTAGTGATCCTCGTCTAGCACTATGCGCGCGTCGGAGATATCCAAGTGATCTTCGGTCAAGGATTTCCACGGCAAGGCAACCAGCCAATCGAGATACGTCTTGATGACCCAATACTCGGCAGCCTGGGGCGGCATTTTTTCGAGACGCGCCAGTTCACGCTCGGCCTCTTCTTTCGCCTCATCCGTCATCCCGGATTCCTCGATCTTCTGCCGGTACTCCTCTACTTCGCGGCGACCATCGTCGCCCTCGCCCAGTTCCTTGCGAATGGCGTCCATCTGCTGGCGCAGGTAATACTCGCGCTGGGTTTTCTCGATCTCCTCTTTCGCCTTCTCCTGGATCTGTTGGCCGATCTCGCGCACTTCCAGCTCGTGTGTCAGCACTTTCACCAGGTGCTCCATCTTGTGTGTCAGGCGATCTACTTCCAAAAGCCGCTGTGATTCGGTCATTTCGATGCGCATATTCGAAGCCAAAAGATAGACGAGCAAACGCGGGTCTTCCAACTGCTGGATGAAGCGTATGGCTTCGTCAGGAAATTGCGGAATCAGCTCTGCCAGCCGCGTGGCGACATCCAACAGGCTGCGGCGCAGCGCCTCTTCGATGACGGAACCTTCCACAATATCCGGCGTGAGGCGAATACGCGCCTTGAGGTACGGGTCTTCCACCGTCCACTCGACGACGCGGAACCGCTCAAGACCCTGGATAAAGACCGTCAGCGTACCGTCGTCGGAACGCATGACACGGTGGATAATCGCTGCCGTTCCCACCTGATACACCTGTGACGTCGAAGGGATCTCCACGGACGGATCCTTCATCGCCACCAGGCCGACCACACGATTGCCGCGATCCACATCTTCGATCAACCGCACGGAGCGCGGTATGCCCACCGCGAGCGGCATCACGATATAAGGAAACGCTACGGTATTCCGCAGCGGTAGTATGGGCAACTCTTCCGGAATGCGCCGGATCAAATCGTCAATATTTTGCTCTTGTGTATTGAACCAGGGTAACATCTAGCCCTCCAGTTAAGATAAGTCCAAAGTCAATAATCAACTTTTGGATGCTCGCGCCGGATTACAACCCGGCGATCAGATAGCACACATAGCTTCAGCTTAAGGGATTATAACACACTCATATTAGATTTTCATAAGAGGCACGTAGATAAATCATCGAAAAAGTGTATAATCCACCCCGATGTTGATTGACACACATGCTCACTTGCACCATACCCGGTTCGCGGATGACCTGGACGCGACGCTGGCGCGCGCCACCGAACGTGGCGTGACCGCCGTCATTATGCCCGGCAGCACGCTTGAAGACAGCCGCGCCGCCATCGCGTTGGCAGAACGCTACGCAGATACACCTTGCGCGCTCTACGTCGCTGTCGGCATCCATCCAACCGAGGCCGATAGCCTCACACCTGCAACGCTGGCCGAGTTGCGCGAACTGGCCGCCCATCCGCGCGTCGTCGCTATCGGCGAGATTGGCCTGGACTATTACTGGCCGAACATCCCCAATCGCGGTTGGCCCTGCGCAAATCCGTCACAGCAGTGCGCTGCCCTCGAAGCGCAGTTGGCGCTCGCCGCCGAGCTATCGCTGCCGGTCATCCTCCACGACCGGGATGCCCACGCCGACATCCTCGCCATCCTAAGCGCCTGGATACACGATCACCCAGAACGCACTGGGACACTCCATGCCTACGCCGCCGGGTCGGCACTGTTACCGGAGGCGCTGGCATTGAATTTGTACATCGGTATGGATGGCCCGGTGACATTCGAGAAAGCCACCGGACTCCATGAAGTCGCCCGGCAGGTTCCGCTGGAACGACTGTTATTAGAAACCGATGCGCCCTATCTCACTCCACATCCCTATCGCGGGCAGCGTAACGAACCGGCCCACCTTACGTATATCGCGGAGCGTATTGCTGTACTGAAGGAACTTGAGACAGAAACCCTGGCTGCTGCAGCCACAACAAATGCGCAATGTCTATTTCGGTTGTGCGCACAAACGAATTAGTAAATTTTCGTCTTCTTAATCCGCTTTTAATCTGCTCAATCCGCCAACGAGTGTGATATAATGGACACAATCCAGTGCCAGCGCGAGAAGGAATGAAACTAGAGGAATTACAGTACATCACGACATTGCGGGATGAGCTGCCGCCCGTTCACGCAACCATGCTTGAAATCCAACAACGCCTCCCCGATCCCATTGCACCCGCGCTGACGGCGATTATCAACGGCGGCAAGCGGCTGCGCCCGGCATTGACGCTGCTGTCGGCCCATATGTTTGACGCAGACACAACAAGCGCCATTCCCGTCGCTGCAGCCGTCGAGATGCTCCACACCGCGACCCTGATTCACGATGATCTGATCGATAACGCCCTGATGCGGCGGGGTAAACAAACACTGAATGCCCAATGGAGTGCCACAACAACCGTCTTGACCGGCGACGTGGCTTTTGCCTGGGCTGCCGAACTGGCAACGCGCAGCCAGAACCTCAAGCTGGTCGAGCATTTCTCCAAAACACTGACAGTTATTTGCAAGGGTGAGCTGAACCAGATGTTCGCCAATCGCAACCAACTCCCCACTGAAGCCGACTACTACAACCGCATCTTCTCCAAAACCGCCTCTCTCTTTGTCCTTGCCGCGGAAATCGGCCCGCTGATGGCGCAGCGGGCCGAGGCCGACGCACAGAGGTTAAGGACGTTCGGCAAACTCCTCGGTGAGGCCTTCCAAATCGTTGATGACGTGCTCGATTTTATGGGCGACGAGGCCACACTCGGCAAACCGTTGGGTGGCGACCTGCGCCAGGGCATCATCACCCTGCCGGTGCTGCATTACTTCCACGGCCACCCTGATGATCTGCGCCTGAAAACGGTCCTCGCGCGCGCGGGGAATGTGCGCGGGCACAATGAGCACGCGCGCAATGAGCAGACCATCCAGGCGCTCATTACCGATCTGCGCCGGTCGGACGCCGCCGAGTGGGCCATGCAGCAGGCCGAGACGCGCAGCGCAGAAGCGCAGGCGCTCCTTGACGCTTACCCCGACACGCCCTACCGCCGGGCCATGCAAGAAATCGCCGCTTTCGCCGTGCAACGGCAATACTAGATCACGATGAGCGCCGTTCTGTCCATCATTATCGTGAACTGGAACGTGCGCGACCTGCTGCAACGCGCCATCACGTCTGTCTATGCCTCGTGGAGCGAGCAATCCGGGTTGGAAATCATCGTGGTGGACAATGCCTCCCGCGATGACAGTGTCACGATGCTGCGCGAAAACTTCCCGGAAGTCATTGTGATCGCCAACACCGAGAATCGCGGGTTCACAGGCGGTAACAACCAAGGGCTCACCGCCGCCACAGGCGACTTTCTGTTGCTGCTCAACCCCGACACCGAAATTATCGACGATGCGCTGCCGCGTATGGTGGCGTATCTTCAAGCATACCCCGACGTGGGCATGGTCGGGCCGCAGCTGCGCAATCCCGATGGCAGCGTGCAATCCTCGCGTCGCCGCTTCCCCCCCCTACCGATACTCTTTCTCGAAAGCACCTGGCTGGAAAAACTGACCCCGCGCAAGCTGCTGCGTTATTACTACGCACAGGAACAGCCAGATGATGCCATTCAAGGCGTGGATTGGATCACCGGGGCGGCGATGCTGACACGTCGCGAAACCGTCGCGCAGGTCGGCGGCATGGACGAAGGCTTCTTTATGTACTCCGAAGAACTGGATTGGTGCCGCCGCATCCGGGAAGCCGGATGGCGCGTGGTCTATTTCCCGGAAGCCCGCATCATCCACCACGAGGGGAAAAGCAGCGAGCAAGTCGTCGCTGCACGGCACATCTACTTTCAGTCAAGCAAAGTTCGCTACACGCACAAGTACCATGGCAACATCATCGCCGAATGCCTGCGCCTCTGGCTGCTCGCCCAATACGTCTGGCAAATCGGCGTCGAAGGCGCGAAATGGCTCATCGGTCACCGCCGCGACCTGCGCGCCGCCCGCATCACCGCCTACCGGCAGGTGCTCAAGAGCAGATTGCGAATGGGCGAATGAGCGAATCGGCGAATGGTGAATCACGGATTACCGGTTACCGATTATCAATCCCTAGTCACGCATCACGGAGGAACTTATGTCAAACCAGGAACGCCCATCTTACCTGATGTTCGCGCTGCTTTATTTTGCCCAGGGGACGGTGTTGAGCTATTTTACGGCGCTCAACGCCATCTACTTCCTTTCCAAGGGACTGACGATGGGCGACGTGGGTATTTTCGCTTCCATCGCGCTGGTCCCCTTCGTCATCAAAATCTTCCTGGGGATGTTGAGCGACAAGGTGAACCTGTTCGGCCTGGGACATCGCAAACCGTACATCGTGATCGGGTTGGCAATCCAAGCGCTCTGTCTGATTGCCGCGCCGTTCATCGACCCGGCGGGGGCGTATTGGGGCTTTGTCGCGCTGGCGTTTGTCTTGCAGATGGCGATGGCGCTTTACGATACCTGCACCGACGGCCTCGCGCTGGACGTCATTCCTGAGGAAGAGCACAGTGTTATCCAGAGTTACATGGTGGGCGGGCGCTCGCTCGGCGTGGTTATCACCGCCTCCATCGTGGGGCTGCTGGCCGAACACGTTTCCTGGCTGGCCGTCTTCTGGCTACTGGCGATCTTCACACTGCTCCCGCTGCCGATGGTGTCGCGGCTGCGCGAAGCTACACGGCCCGTCGAGCGCACATTCGATTGGGGCGCGTTCCGCGCGTTCAAACACGGCCACGTCCTCGCGCTGGCTGGGCTGGGCTTCGTCATCTTCTTCATCATTGCCGGAGCCAACCAGATGGTCAATCCGTTCCTGGAGACGGAGTTCGGCATCGCACTGAGTACTGCCGGGTTGATAACAACGGTGTGGGGCATCGGTGCGGTGCTCGGTGGGGTGGTCGGTGGCGCATTCATCAAACGGCTTGGCAACTGCAACGCAGTGCTCACGGCGCTGGGCGTCACCTTCGTTGCGGTGCTGGCGCTGGCACTAACGCCCAATACGCTGCTGGCGTGGCCGGTGGTCGCGGTCTTCGGGCTGGCCTACGGCGTCTGCCAGACGCTCTACTACGCGCTATCGATGAACTACACCGACCCACGCATCGCCGCGTCGATGTTCTCCATCCTGATGGCGGTGACGAACGTGGCGCAAGGCGTCGGCATGGCCGTCGGCGGCGGGTTGACAGTTAAAATCGGCTTCCGCTGGACATTCGCCGTCATCGCTGCGGTCAACGTGTTCGCCCTGCCACTGCTGCCCATCGTCTTTCGGCGCAAGGCGTGATGGATGGGTAATCGGTAATTGGGATGAAGTATTGCGAACCAGGAACTCGATTCGTCTATTCACCATTCGCTGATTCGCCCATTCGCTCATTCGCCCGATACTCTTCCACCGTCATCCCGTAGTGAAGTTCGTCGAAGTGCTGGCCTAGCGTGAAGACAACGCGGCGGATGCGACCTTCCAACGTGAAGCCCAGACGCTCGTGAAGGCGCTGCGAAGCTTCATTATTGCTGTAGACAGTGGCGCTGACCTTCTGGTAGTTAAGTTCGTCGAAGAAATAGCGTAGCAGCAGGAGAATCGCCTCGGAGGCATAGCCATGCCGGCGATAAGCCGGACCGATCGCCAGGCCGTACATAAAGCACCCTACCCGCCGGTCACAGGTGTGAGAATTGATGATACCGACGACTTCTCCAGCTTCGTTCTCAATGATGAAATCGAAGGCATCGTCCTTCAACTCTGGCAACGCCATCTTCTCGAAATGCTTGCGGGTCGCTTCCAACGAATCAGGGAAACGTACAAAATCCGTAAAGCGCTCCATATCGCTGTCACGCCACGCGAAGAAGGTATTGGCATCACCTGGCTCCACACCACGCAGCCGCACCCGCTGTCCTTGCCATAGATCCATGCTGCCTCCTATATCAACAGACGCAGATCGATGCTGATTTTCGCGGATAAAATAACCAAACGAAAAATCTGCGTCAATCTGCGAAAATCTGCATCCACAAGTATTCCGCGTTAATTGTCCGTAATTTCGAACAAAGTCAAGCCGCTTCACCTTCGCCGTTGGCCCAACGGAGCAGCATAGCATCCACGTCGGAGAGCGAAATCAGTTTTTCGTCGGCCAGTGCCTTGATGTGCGCGGTGATCGTTTTGATGTGCGCGTCGTCCAGCGCCAAACCCAGTTGTTCGGCGCGATTCTTGATGGCGTTCCAACCCGTGAGGCGGTGGGCGATGCTGACGTAGCGGGTCAAGCCAAACGCCTGCGGGTCGATAATCTCGTAGGTCTCCGGGTTGTTGAGGATGGCTTTCGCGTGGATGCCGGCTTTGTGGGTAAAGGCAGTGATGCCGGTGATATAGTTGTTGAACGGCACATCCACGCCGACCATCTGCGCAATGGTGGTGTCAATGGTACGCAGCAAGGGTAAGTCGTATTTGGCGACGGATGCCGGATCGGTGGCGTACAGCCGCGCGATAAGTCCGCCAAGTGGCGTGATGCCGTTGCGCTCGCCGATACCGAGCACGGTCGTATCCACATGCGTCGCGCCCGCGTCGAGCGCTTCGTAAGCGTTGGCGATAGCGCAGCCGGAGTCGTTGTGGCCGTGGAACTCGATATCGCAGGCTACCCGCCCGCGCAGTTCGCGCACCAGACCGTAGACCTGGCGCGGCGTCGCCACGCCGACCGTGTCGGCGATGCCCACACGGTGCACACCGATGCGGTCCACAGCCTCGTAGATGCGGAACAGATCGCGCGGATCGCTGCGGAACGAGTCCTCGGTGCTGAAGCGCACGCGCACGCCCTGCGACCGCACGAATTCGACCACTTCCAGTGCCATGTCGATGATCTGCGCGATACTCTTCCCGTGGCTGAACTCGCGCAACATCGACGACGCGCCGATGACGACGTCTACGCCATCCACGCCAGTTTCAATCGCTACGCGTGCATCCTCAATGCAACAACGGATATGTGTGAGAATGCGGCAGTTAAGCCCCAGGCGCGCGATAGCTTTCGCATCCTCGTAGCTCTGCGGTGACGCCAACGGCGAAGTCAGCTCCAGGCACTCCACACCAAAGGAGTCCAGTAGGCGCGCGATCTCGAGCTTCTGCGCCGTCGTGAAACTCGCCCCTACAAATTGCTCCCCCTCTCTTAATGTTGATTCAATAATCGCAAACTGTTGCAAAGTCATTTCTCCCCTCCTTGAGATTAGTCTGATAGCAACAAAAAACCGGCCCTAGTGGGTTTATCCATCACTAGGGCCGGTTCTTATCAACACGAATTTCCGGACCTAGCGGTCCGGCTTCTTGGAAACACTCAGTTCAATTATCGATATGACATTTGGGCACATTTCTCAGTCATTCATCCTGAATTGGGTTAAACTGTCCAAAATTCTAGCGTAAAATCAGAAATTGTCAACCACGACCCGAGCAGACCTATTGACATGGCATAATTGCAGTGTTATAATGTTATAAAGAAATACCAAAGTGCCCTTCACAAAAGAAGTTAGGCCGTTTATGGTTGATCGAAATTCTCCGGTCCCAATCTATTACCAACTCAAACTCCATTTCAAGCAGCAAATGGAAGCCAACATTTTGCGGCCCGGCGATCGCTTGCCCACTGAAATGGAATTATGTGAGTTGCACAACGTGAGCCGCGCCCCCATCCGCCAGGCTCTAACCGAACTGGCCCGCGAAGGCTTTCTGTATCGTCGTGCCGGACAAGGCACCTTTGTAGCAGGCGGCGTCTCCAAGCGCCTGGAACGACAAACTGACATCCACGTGCTAACGCACTACGACGTGTTCTGGCTCGGTTCGATGGAAAGCGCTGTTCACGCCTGGAACCTACACAATCCCGACCGCGAAGTCAAGCTCAAGGTGACGATGTGCTCCCGTAACGATTTCCACCGCCAACTGCAGCGGGCGGTTGCCCAGGGAGAAGCGCCGGATATCGCACCGATGGACTTCGTGTGGATCCCTGATTACGCGCGTTCTGGTTACATCGCGCCGCTCGCAAAACTGGACAAGCAATGGGCGCAGGAACTGACCGAAAGCCTGGAAACGCCCGTCGCACTGAACAATACTGTTGATGGGCAACTCTACGGCGTGCCGGTGCAGGCCGACGTCTCCGGGTTATGGTACCGGCGCGATTGGTTCGAGGCTGAAGGGATCACACCCCCAGCAACTTGGGACGACTGGTTGGCAATTATCGATCATTTTGCACTACCAGAAGTCCAACAAAGGTACAACAATCGATACGCCGTCGTTTTTCCGATCAGCGTGGCTGCCGGCGAAGCCGCCATCAATCTACTGATTCCATTCCTCTGGACCGCCGGGGCACAAACAATGAACGGTGCAGATGCACTCAAACTGGATGATCCGGCCATCTACACAGCATTGCGCTTTCTCTGCCAGATCACGAAACAACGGCGCGCGTGCCTGCCACCCAATATGATCGACCTTACCTGGTGGGATGTGACCGTTCATCTCGCCAAGGGCCTATCGCCGATGACGTTGGGCGGCACGTATGAATGGCCGCGCATCCAGGACGAATCCGATTGGGCCGAGGAGGAAGACGCAGTCACACATCTGGGATTCATTCCGGCGCCGCGCCCAACAACAGCGTCACCACAGGCAATGTCGTTGGGTGGCACTAGTTGGTCGATTTTACGCCAGTCGCCGGAGGGCGAGTTGTGTGCCGAAATACTCAAACAAGTCTCCACACCGGAGGCGCTGAAGGCTTACTGTGAAGAACATTTACAAATCGCCCCACACCGCACCATCAATGCAGAGCTAAGTAATAGCAAGCATCCGTGGCTCAAGCATATCATCCCGTTCCTCGAATTGGCGCGTCCACGTCCTTTTATGGGCAATTATCTACATGCCGCGCTATTTTTACAGGATATGCTCCAGAAAATTCTATGGGAAGGCGCACCGATAGAAGAGACCGTGCAGCACACAGCACAGGCTCTGGCCCTGTTGGTGTGAGTTTTCAAGCGACGCTTAACGGCGCCACAAGTGCAACACAGGAGGGTTCATAACCATTTTAAGGAGGTGCAATGCAAAGATATAGAGCAAATGATACATTACTGTTCCCAAATTTCATAACCAGTATAACCTAGAAGGAGGTTCGTATGAAGAAGCGACTGTCTCTACTGTTTAGTGTATTGATGATTTTTGCGTTGGTGGTTACGGGATGCAAGCAAACACCCGCGCCGACGGCCGAACCAACAACCCAGGCCCCGGCAGCCACTGCTGTTCCGGAAACTAAAGAGGAACCCGCGCCGAGCAAATACAAGCAAGCCCCAATGCTGGATAGCATGAACTTGCCCCCGGTTGAGGAGCGTCTGCCGCTGGATGTTATGGTTGTTCCGGTGGTCGACTCCATCGGCAAGTACGGCGGCACCTGGAACGATGTGACCTGGTGGGAAGGCGCCGGCAATATTTTGATGAAGCTGTACGACCCACCCGTCCGCTGGAAGGCCGATCTCACCGGTTACGAGCCAGGTCTGTTGACCGAAATGCCCACCTGGAGCGACGGAGGCAAGACCATCACCTTCAAGTTCCGCCGGGGCATCAAGTGGTCCGATGGCGAGCCTTTCACTATGGCCGACATGAAGTTCTGGTGGGAAGACATGGCGTTGAACGAAGAGTACAAAACGGTCAGTGTTCCCTGGTGGGGTCGCAACACCGATGGCACCCCCATCACCATGGAATTCCCCGACGACTACACCTGGGTGCTCAAGTTCGATGCCCCACAGTACATCATGCCCTACGTTTTAGCGCAAGGTCACTGGGAATGGGACCCGCTGATGAAACCGGCGCACTTCCTCAAACAGTATCACCCTGAATATGAGGGCAAGGCTGGCGCCGAAGGCTACACCGAACTGGATCTGATGGATCGCTGGTTCGACACCCCTGGCTATCCCTGCTTGATGGCGTGGTGTCTGAAAGAATACAAGGCCGGCGAATATCGCCTCCTGGAGCGCAACCCCTACTACTGGAAGGTCGACCCCGAAGGCAATCAACTGCCCTACATCGACTACATCCGGGTAGAAGTGGTAGAAGACAACGAGGTGCGGTTGCTGCAAGTGGCGCAAGGGCGGTACGACTGCAACTTCCGCTACAACGGCAGCCCCGCGGACACTCCCTTCCTGCTGGAGAACGCCGAAGCGGGCGATTTCCGCCTGGTAGACGGCTGGATGAACGGCGCTGGCGCGTGGCCTGGGATCATCGTGAACCAGGACTATCACACCGCTATGGAATACGACCCCGCGACCGAGCCTGAGATCGACGTCGAAGTCCGCAAGCTGCTGCGCGACAAGAATTTCCTGCGCGGTCTCTCCCACGCGATGGATCGCCAACGCGTCATCGATGTGGCCTGGGACGGCATCGGCGAGGCAAAGAACTTCACCATCAGCCCGCAATCCCCGCACTTCACCAGCTCACCTGAAGGGATGGCGGTCTACGAGAAATGGGCCAACGCCTACGCCGAATACAGCCCCGACAAGGCCAAGGAGTACTTCGATGCGGCCGGTTTCGTGGATGCGACCGGCGACGGCATTCGCGACTTGCCGAGCGGCAAAGAGTTCACGCTCATCATCCAGTTGAACGACTGGAGCGCCCCAACGGTGAATACCGAGTTCGTCGAGGTCTACAGGAAGAACCTGGAAGACATCGGCGTCAAGGTGCTCATCGATAACGCCATCGGCACCGCCGACGGCGGGTCCAACCGTGATAACGGTTTGTTTATGTTGGCCACCACGCATGCTTCGGAACTCGACCTGTGGACCTACCCCGACTGGGTCTTCCCGGTACGCGGTGTCGGTGAAGGGACTCGGGCCTTCCCCATGCAGGGTCAGTACTACAAGACCGGCGGCGAGGACGGGTGGGAACCCGAACCCGGCAGCCCGGCAGCGCGCCTGCAGGAGATCTATCGCCAGGGTCTGCAAGAACCTGATGAGCAGAAGCGCCACGAGTTGGTCTGGGAAGCCATCGACGTCTACATCGAGGAAGGACCCTTCATCATCGGCGCGGCGGGCGACCAGCCGCAACCGGTGGTCTGCAAGAACTACTTCAAGAACGTCTACGAATACGGCGTGATTGGCCCTTGGGCGCCCGGCACCCCCGGCAACTCCAATCCTGAGCAGTACTGGATGGATAAATAGGCTACTTTCCTGGCGGGTGGGGAGACCTTCCCCACCCGCCATTTTTTCATTGCGGGAAAGGAGGCAACAATGCTATCGTATATTGCAAGACGAATACTCTACATGATCGTCATGATTGTCCTGGTCTCCTTCGTCAGCTTCCTGATCATCGAATTACCTCCCGGCGATTACCTGACCATCAAACTCCAACAATTGCAGGCGATTGGCGATCGTAGCGCACAATTGCGCATTGAGGACTATCGCGCGCGGTACAAACTGGATCAACCACTATTAACGCGCTACTGGAACTGGGCCAGCAATTTCATCAAGGGAGACTTCGGGGAGTCGTTTCAATACGAGCGCCCGGTCAAGGAAATCATCGGACAGCGAGCTTTGATGTCGGTGTTGTTGGCGCTTTCCAGTATCACCATCGTCTGGTGTCTGGCGATACCTATCGGGGTTTACTCGGCCACACATCAATATTCCCTCGGCGATCAGATCGTCACCACGATGAGCTTTTTGGGCCTGGGCATGCCGGGTTTCCTGCTGGCGTTGCTGGTCCTCTTCTTTGCGATGATGGTTCTGAAAGTAGAGGTCGGCGGGCTATTCTCGCGTGAGTTCATCGATGCGCCGTGGAGTTGGGCGCGGGTCGTTGACCTGCTCAAGCACATCTGGATTCCAGCATTGATCAGCAGCGTAACCGGCACGGCAGGGTTGGTGCGCATTATGCGCGGCAACCTGTTGGAAACACTCGGCCAGCCCTTTGTGGAAGCCGCGCGCGCGCGGGGATTGAAAGGCGGGAAAGTGACCTGGAAACATGCGGTGCGCGTGGCGATTAACCCGCTCATCGTCATTCTAACCTCGGAGGCGCTGCCAAGCATCGTGGCCGGCGACGCGCTGGTGGCGACGGTACTAAACCTGCCCACGGTCGGCCCGCTCTTCGTCCAAGCCCTAACGACACAGGATATGTTCCTGGCCGGGACGGTGCTCGTGTTTATCGTCCTGATGACGATGATCGGCACGCTGATCGGCGACCTCTTGCTGGCTGCGCTCGATCCGCGCATCCGCCTGGATTAAGGAGGGGACAGCAATGGAAGAACCTCAAGTTACCCCCAATAAGTCTGAACCTGTAGAGAAAGCTAAGCAACAACAACTTAGCCAGGCTTACTGGAGCCTGGTGTGGTGGAAGTTCAAGAAGAACAAGCTGGCGATTGTAGGTGCCATCATCATCGTCCTCCTCTACGCGTCGTGCGGTCTATTCGCCGAATTTGTCTCCCCGTATCGCCTAGATTACCAATCCAATTTCCTGGAAGCGCGCCCGCAACCCCTGGTCTTCAAAAACCCCCAGGGGAACTTCAGCCTACGTCCGGCCGTCTATGGCCTGGATCAACAAATCGATGCAGTACAGCGCCGGCGCAGTTGGGTGGTGAATAAAGAAAAGATCTATCCCATTTCCTTTTTCGTCAAAGGCCAACCGTACAAACTACTAGGGTTGATTCCCACCAATATACACCTCTTTGGCGTGAATACGGAAAAATACCCGGATGGGACCGTTTTCTTGTTTGGCACCGACCGTGTAGGCCGCGATCTTTTCTCCCGTATCTTCTACGGCGGGCGGCTGTCGCTACTGTTGGGACTAATCGGACAAGGCTTCACGCTGATCTTGGGAATGGTGATGGGCACAATCTCTGGTTACTACGGCGGCATGACAGACATCCTGATCCAGCGGTTGGTCGAATTTGTCGGCGCTTTCCCAGATATTCCGCTCTTTATGGCGCTGGCAGCAGCGATCCCGGTTACATGGTCGCCCATCCTGGTCTACTTTATGTTGACGTTGATTCTCGTCTTCATCCGCTGGGGCGGATTGGCCCGGCAGGTTCGCGGGCTGATTCTCTCACTACGTGAGCGCGAATACGTGTTGGCAGCCCAGAGCGCCGGTGCCAGCGACCGGCGGATTATGTTCCGCCATCTGCTGCCCGGTACATTGAGCCACGTCATCGTCATCGCCACGTTGATGATCCCAGGCATGATCCTCTCGGAAACGGCCCTGAGTTGGTTGGGTCTGGGCTTGCGCCCACCGCTCACCAGTTGGGGCGTTCTGCTACAAGAAGTCAGCAGCGTGCGGGTCATCCGCTTTGCGCCCTGGCAGCTGATCACCGTCCCCTTCATCATCATCGCCGTACTGGCCTTCAACATGCTCGGGGACGGGCTGCGCGACGCGATGGATCCCTACGGTGGGCGGTAAAAGGAGGATGCAATGGCCGAACCTTTAGTTGAAATCAAAGATTTACACGTACAGTTCGAAGTGCGCGATGGCATCATCCACGGCGTCGACGGTTTTACCTTGACCATCAACCGGGGTGAGACGTTGGGTGTGATCGGCGAAAGCGGGTGTGGTAAATCCATTACCGCCAAAGCCGTGATGCAGATGGTGCCCAAGCCCGGCAAGATCTCCGAAGGTGAAATCATCTACTACCGCCGGGATAAATTCAATCCACAAAAGCCTTCCGAGGTCGTCAATATCACGAAGCTCGATCCTGATGGCGATGTGATCCGCAGGATTCGCGGCGGCGAGTTTGCTATGATCTTCCAGGAGCCGATGAGTTCGCTGACCCCTGTTTACACCACCGGCACGCACATCGGCGAAGCCCTAAATCTGCACCGGCTGATTCCGAAAACCGTAGGCGAGCAGATGGCACAGCAGATGATGCAATACCGCCCGGTGACCAAGGAAGAAGCCCGCGAAATCTCCATCGAGATGCTGCAAAAGGTGGGCATCCCCAAGCCCCACGAGCGCGTAGACGCCTACCCGCACCAGCTTTCCGGCGGGCAACGCCAGCGGGTGATGATCGCCATTGCGCTCTCATGCCAGCCGTTCATGCTGATTGCGGATGAGCCAACGACGGCGCTCGATGTGTCTATCGAGGCGCAAATTCTCGACCTGATGCGCGAGCTGCAGGAATCAATGGAGATGTCCATCATGTTCATCACCCACAACCTGGGCGTGGTGGCGGAGATGGCGAAGGAAATCGTGGTGATGTACATGGGCAAGCAAGTGGAGGCCGCCAGCACCGATCGGGTCTTCTACGAACCCAAGCACCCGTACACCCGCGCGCTGCTGCAATCCATTCCCAAAGTAGGAAAACGTTCCAGCGAGCGTCTGGCCTCTATCAAAGGCATGGTGCCCGATCCCTTCCACCTGCCAAGTGGCTGTGTCTTCCACCCACGCTGCCCATCGTTCATGCCAGGCAAGTGCGATGTGATGACGCCCAACTGGATTGAGGTTGAGCCGGATCACTGGGCCCGCTGTCTGTTATACGAGAACGTTTAGGAGGTAGAACGAATATGGCTGAAAATACCGCAACTCAAAAAGCCAATATTATCCTGGATGTCAAGGGGATGAAGAAATACTTCCCCATCTATAAGGGGTTTCTCAGAAAAGTCGTCGGCAATGTAAAAGCTGTAGACGATGTGAGCTTCTACCTCCGCGCAGGCGAAACGCTGGGACTGGTGGGCGAAAGCGGGTGCGGCAAAACGACCGTCAGCCGCACGATCATACGCCTCTACGAGCCGACTGCTGGCACCGCGCACTTCATGACCGAGTTGTTCTCCCCCGACGGTAAGCCAGAGATGGTCAACATCTTCGATCTGGACAAAACGCAGATGAAGCACATTCGCCGTGAGGTCTCGATGATCTTCCAGGACCCCATCAACTCCCTGAACCCGCGTATGTCGATCTTCGACATCGTTTCGGAGCCGATGGTGATTCACGGGATGAAGATCGGCCCGGAGATGGAAGAAACCGTCGTTACACTGCTGGAACGGGTGGGCCTGCGTAAGGAGCACATTCGCCGCTACCCGCACGAGTTCTCCGGCGGGCAGCGTCAACGCATCGGTATCGCTCGCGCGCTGTCGATGAATCCCAAGATCATCTTCTGCGACGAGCCGGTCTCGGCGCTGGACGTTTCTATCCAGGCGCAAACGCTCAACCTGCTACAGGACTTACAAGCGGACTTCGACCTGTCCTACGTCTTCGTGGCCCACGACCTGAGCGTGGTACAGCACATCTCCGATCGCGTTGCAGTGATGTACGTCGGCAAAATCGCCGAGATGGCCCACTCCGACGCCCTGTACAACGAACCGCTGCACCCCTATACCGAGGCGCTGATGTCGGCGGTGCCCAAGCCTGATCCGCGCTACGAGTCCGAGCGCATCATCATGCAGGGTGACGTAGCCGACCCTTCCAACCCGCCGCCGGGCTGCTACTTCCACCCGCGCTGCCGCTACGCTGTGGACAAGTGCTCGCAAGAGACGCCGGAGTTCCGTGAACTCAAGCCGGATCACTTCGCGGCATGCCATCGCGCCGACGAACTGAAGTTAAAGGGGGTGTGATATGGTCGTAGTTGACAGATTGACCATCCTGCAACGCACGCCGCTGTTCCGAAGATTGAACCGGCGGCAGATCGAACAAGTGGGCAAACGCTTCGTCGAACGCACCTATGCCCCAGGCGAAAAGATCGTCACCCAGGGCAAGGGCGGCGAGGGCTTCTTCATCATCATGGAGGGCCAGGCCGAGGCCGTCCACGAGCAAGCTGATGGGACGCAGGTTGTGCTAAATCCGCTGGATCCGGGCGACTTCTTCGGCGAGATGGCGCTGTTAACCGAACAGATGCGCACAGCCTCAGTGATCGCCGTCGAACCCACATGCTGCCTGGTGCTGGCGCAATGGGACTTCCTCGGCTTACTGCGCGAGGATGCGGAGATGGCCGTCGCCGTGCTACAAGAACTGGCGGCGCGCTTTAGCCGCGTGCTGGCGATTATGTAGTGAGCGTTTTTGTACCGCCAAACCCGACAGGTTTGAAACCTGTCGGGTTTTCATTATCGTTCCCCCCAATACTCTTTTATCCCAGACTTTTAGACCGCATCTGCATCAGACAGAGACTTGGGGTACGTTGTACCAGGAGAATGACAAGAGCCTGTTTGCATCGCCCCACCGTTGGACTATAATATCAAGTGTGCAGCGTTTTTAACCTTCAATTTGTGACCTGCAACTTATTTAAGGAGGGACCCATTATGGCAGACCTGGAACGAGCAATAGACATTCTCAACAAAGTGCCCTTATTCGAAAACCTGAAAAAACGTCAACTGCAAGACCTGGGGCGGCTTTTCATCGAGCGCACCTGCGCGCCTGGCGAAGTGATTGTACCACAGGGACGGGATGGCTACGGCTTCTTCGTCATCGCCTCCGGCAAGGCCGAGGCAGTTCGAGAGAAGGCCGATGGTTCCAAAGCGGTAGTCAACCGTTTTGGAGCTGGGGACTTCTTCGGTGAATTGGCCCTGCTCGATAACGGCCCACGCACCGCGTCGGTCATCGCCACAGAACCGACGGAATGCCTGATCCTCCCCCGCGAGAACTTCCTCGGCGTGCTCAAGCGAGATGGCGAAATGGCCGTAGACATCATGGTCGAGCTTGCCAAGCGCTTCCGTATGGCCTTGGATGCGTATTACTAAACCATGAATCATGATTCATGATTCATAAATCATGAAATGTCCTGAATGCGGCTTCAAAGCCCGCCCGCGAGCCAAATTCTGCGGTATGTGCGGTGCGCGTCTCCAGTTGCTCTGTCCAGCCTGCGGGACGGCAAATCCGCACGTCTATCGCTTTTGCAGCGAGTGCGGCAGCCCCCTCAGCGTTGATGGCCCGTTCGACGGTATTCCGGTGCGCACCCAAGAGGTCGTCGCGGAGCATACGCCGGAGAGCGCATTGGTCAGTTCGGCGGAAAACGTTCTGGAAGGCGCCCTAGAAAACGCAGCATCCGGCGGGTCAGAACCCGGCGACCTCGCCCCACTCGAAGGGGAACGGCGTCTGGCAACGATCATCCTCGCGGACGTCAAAGGCTCCACCGATCTGATGGAACAGGTGGGCACTGAGGCCTGGGTCAAGATGATGAACCGCGTTCTCCAAATCCTGGAGACAGAGGTCTACCGTTTCGGTGGCAAAGTCGACCAATTCCGCGGCGATGGCCTGGTCGCCTTCTTCGGCACGACCATGGCCCATGAGGATGACCCGGAGCGCGCGGTATTGGCCGCCATGGCGATGCAATCCGCGCTGCAACCGTTCGCCGCCGATCTGGAAAGGCGCGAGGGCATCAGCCTGGCACTACGTGTGGGCGTCAACACGGGCGAGGTCATCGTGACCAGCGTGGGTAACGACCGCCAGTACCGGGAGGAGACGGCCATGGGCGAGGCCATCGCGCTGGCCGCGCGCATGGAGACCGCTGCCGAGCCCGGCACCGTGCTGGTGAGCGAGAATACCTATCGCCTCACCAGCACGCAATTTGAGTGGCTCTCCCTCGGTGAGATAAAAGTCAAGGGTGTGAGTACGCCCATCGCCGTCTACCGTCCCATCGCGCCCTACGTCAGCCTGGAAAGGCCCGCAGCCTACGAGCTGCCCAGTCCACTTATCGGACGCGATACAGAAGCGGAAGGCCTGAAAGACTGCATTGAAGACCTGAACGATGGCCTCGGCGGCATCGTCATCATTACCGGCGAACAGGGGATGGGCAAGTCGCTGCTCACCAACGAGGTGCGGCAGTACTTCGCCCGGCAAAATGCGCTCCTGGCCGAAGCACGCGATAAAGGCGTCAGCACAACACCTGCCGATACAGAGATTGGCGTCATCTGGCTGCGCGGACGCTGCCGTTCCTACACCCAATCGCAACCTTATGCGATGTGGCAGGATATGCTACGCAGTTGGCTCGGCATCTGCCCGGACGAACCGCACGAGCAGACGCGCGACCGTCTCCACCAACAAGCGGAAGTGCTGTGGAGCGACCAGGCTGACGAGTATTTTCCCGACCTGGCAATGTTGCTGTCTCTGCCGCTGGAAGTCAATCATGCCGAACACATTAAACGCCTCGACGCCGACAGCCTGCGCCAGCAATTCTTCCTCACACTGCGGAGTTGGGTCGAGGCGCTCACCCATCAAGGCCCGGTCGTGCTCACCTTTAGCGATATGCACTGGGTGGACGCTACTTCGCTGGACCTGCTCAAATACTGCCTGCCGCTGTGCGATTACACCGACCTGCTGTGGCTGCTCGTCTTCCGGCCAGACCGAGCCTCACCAATTTGGGAATTCCGCCATTACATCGAGACCGAATACCCGCACCGCCTGACCACGCTCAACCTCGCGCCCCTCACCGCCGAGCAAAGCCGGGAAATGATTACCGAGTTGATCGGCCCGGACGTACTCCCAGAGACCACGCAGGACCTCATCATCAACAAGGCCGAAGGCAACCCGTATTACATTCAGGAATTGGTGCGCGCGCTGATCTTCGAGGGGATTTTGACGCGCAGTTCGGAGGACGGGCGCTGGCATACTACCCAGGCTATCACCTCCATCATCCTGCCTGACAGCCTGCAAAGCCTGCTGCTGGCCAGCATCGACCGGCTCACACCGGAGGAACAGCACGTTCTGCAAATCGCCTCCGTGGTCGGCACTGTGTTCTGGTCGAAAATCGTTGAAGTACTGGCAGCCCATCCCGTGCGCGTAAAAGCGCAGCTCACGGCGCTGCAACGCGCACAATTGATCCGCGAGCGTGGCCGCACGACAGAGTTAGGCATCGAGTACGTCTTCCGTTCATCGCTGATTCGCGACGCCGCCTATGAGCGTCTCCTCAGCACGCAACGTATCAACTACCACCTGCGCATTGCCGATTACATCGAAAACCACTGCTGTAGGGCAGACATGCCCCAACCCTCTTCCCAGTTCTACGGCGCGTTGGCCTTCCATTACCAACGCGCTGGGATGCAAGAGAAAGAGCTGAATTACGTCCTCAAGGGCGCCGAGCACGCCACGCATATCTACGCCAACGCCGAGGCGGGCAAACAATACACCCGCGCGCTTGAAATCCTCGATGTCCTGGAGAGCGAGGCAGACGACGAAGATCAACGCCGCGCCATACACGCGCAACGCTTCCGAGTGCTCAACGAGCGGCGCGCCGTCTTCTACCTCATGGGGAAATTCGAGGCCATGTGGACCGACGCCAAGGCGCTGCTGCCACTGGCAGAACAGTTGGCAGACAATCCCGCCTTTACCATCGACGCAATGCTCCAACAGCCGGGAGTGGCCGACTATCAGAGCAAGGAAGAGATTGAAGCCGGCATCCCAATGGCGCAGAAAGCCCTCGAGTTGGCGCAGCAGCTGGGCGATTCACGCCGTGAAATGGAAAGCCTTATCGCCATTGTCAATCATCGCCTGGCCCTGAGCGATCCGGAGTGGCAGCCGCTGGCCGAGCGTGCTCTCGAACTTGCCCGCCAGTTGCAGGACGAACATTACGAGGCGCGGCTGCTCATCGGCATGGGGGGCATATTTGCCTTCAGTGACGAACCCGCACTCAGCATGGAATACCTGGAAGCCGCTGCCGCGCTCGCCATGTGCCAGGGTCTCGACGACAAAATAACACAAATGTCACTACTCAATCTACTGGGCTTGGAATTCGAGCGCAGCGGCGACTATTACCGCCTGCTGATCGAATACCAACAGGAACGGCTCAACATCAGCCGCGAGATCGGCCATCGCCCCAACGAGAGCAAAGCGCTGCAGGCCTGTGGGCGGATTCAAGGTATCTACCTGGGCGATTACCAGGGCGGTCTGGGGCTGCTGGAAGAGTGCCGGCGCATCCTGGTTGGCTCCCGCGACGAGGTTTACCCGCTGTTCCACATCGCCCAAATCCAGAGCGAGCAATACCAATACACCGAGGCACTGGCCAGCCTCGAACGCATCCGCACCATCGGCGAACCGGTTCAGGATCGCGGACTCGCCAGTCTAAAACTGGTCTGGGCCATCCTCTACAACGCCCTCGGCGACGAGGCTCACTTGCACATGGCGCTGGAACTGGCCGAAGAAGTCCAGCAGCTCGCGCTGCAAAGCCCCCTGGTCTCTCGACAATACGAGATGGCGGCGCTTTGCAAGGCCACTGCCGCACACCTTAAATTAGCGATGCTCGCCAAGGACGCCGCCGCGACCAAACCCGGCACAGTCTACGGTCACCTAGACAGCGCGCTAAACGCCGCTCAGAGGGCGTTGGATATTTACCAGACGTTCGGTTTCGTCCAAATTACCGAGTGCGTGAGCGAGGAAATCCTTTTCCGCTACAGCCAGGCACTTGTCGCCAACGAACAGCAAGAGGAGGCCAATAAATACCTCCGCCGGGCATACGACGAAATGGCGCGCAAACACGCACTCATCCCCACGGACAGTTACTTCCGCCGGACCTATCTCGAAAACATCCTCCTGCACCAGGAGATTCGCGCCGCGTATGCAGCACGGGTCGGGTTGATCCTGACAGAGTCCGGGCAGGTTCCCCACCTAAGCCACGTCCCAGAAGCGTTTTAGCCGTTGCCCTCCTGTGTTCCTCGTGTCTCCGTGGTGAAATGAAACACTAACACAACTGCTACAGAATCGCCACACAAACTTTATCCTAACATAACAGATTTATGCTATGATTACACTGATGGCGTCAGCCGATTCTGCTGGCGTTGGGCGACAGTATCTATGTTATGGATGAGTCCTTAAGGACGGTACAAACTATGACACAATTCCTCAACAAGCTGTTCAACATTCGCTCAGAAGAATGGCCACGATTGCTATTGCTCTACGCGATGCTCCTGGCGGTCACACTGGGCGCGGTCTGGGGCGAGACGATCGTTGCAGCGGCCTTCCTGGAACAGGTGGGAGTGAGGGGCCTGCCCTGGTTTTTCATGGTCAGGGCGCTTCTCTCCATACCGGCGGTCGCCATCTACACTGCCTTCGCCGACCGCATGGCCAGTCGCAAACTGTTGATTGCCATCTTGCTCATCGGCGGTGCAGGCATCCTCGTCGGGCTGGGACTGCTGAACCTCGGCATCGCCACCATCGCTTACCCGCTTCTTTACCTGCTAATCTACGTTCCCCTCACCGACATCCTCTCCGCACACTGGTACACCTACATCGACAGCTTCTACGACA
Source organism: Chloroflexota bacterium (assembly GCA_036845725.1). Lineage (GTDB taxonomy): Bacteria > Chloroflexota > Anaerolineae > B4-G1 > SLSP01 > DSWT01. The sequence goes on along the minus strand of DAIUDK010000005.1, from coordinate 39,141 downwards.
CGCGGGCGGCCAAACGCGTCGTGCCGGTCTTGGGCACGGCGGGCAGCATCGGCGGGATCATCGCCGGCTTGAGCATGGAATCGCTCAACAAAGTCTTCTCGCCCAACGGCATCATCCTCGTGTGGCTCAGCATGTTGGGAATCATGGCGCTGGGAGCCTGGCTGATGCCGCATCTGATTAAATCGCGCAACGGCGCAGCCCAAAGCAGCGCGCCCATCGTCAAAGCCAAGGGGACAGAAAAAGCGCACGTTTCCTATGTCAGTGAACTGCGCGAAGGCTATCACTACGTCACCCAGTCGCGCTTTCTACGGGGGATCGCCATCGCGACGCTCGTTGTCGTCATCCTGCTCAACTTCGTCGGCTACCGCACCAGCGAGATCATCGTCGACAAACTCCAGACCACCGAGGCCATGGCGAACTTCTACGGTTTGGTGACCGGGATCGCCAACCTGATCATGCTGCCCTTCCAACTGTTCCTCCTCAGCCGTATCATCGGCTGGATCGGGATTGGCAACGCCTTCATGCTGTTTCCCATTGGTAACCTGGCGATCTGCGCGGGCCTGGTGTTTTTGCCCGGCCTGCCGACGGCGGCCTTGGGCTATTTCGGCAGTACCGCCCTCTATGGCAACGTCGGCTATCAGATCAACAGCCTGCTTTACAATGCCGTGCCGCTGCGCATCAAGGGACGCGCGCGCGCCTTCATCGACGGCCTGGTCGCGCCGGTTGGCGCGTTTCTCGGCAGTATTCTACTGTTACCGCCATTCGTCGCAGTGGGGTGGTTCCTGCCGGCGTTCATTCTTGCTCTTGCCTTCTCCTATATCACCAACACATTGATCGTGCGCCGCCAGTACGGGCAGGCACTCGTCAAAATGCTCGAACAGGAAGACTACTCCTTCCTGCTGACCCAAAACGTCTCCGAGCTGACCGTTGCCGATCCCGCGACATTGAATAAACTGCGCGAGAAGCTGGAGAGCAGTTCCAGTCACGAACTCACCGTCTTCATGGCGCAGCTCATCAGCCGCATCGGCGGGCGCGACGCCATCCCCATCCTCAGTCACACCGCCCACACCGCGCCCGAAAGCCACACGCGTGCCGCCATCCTCGACGTCATCGCTGCCGCCGACCTGCGCGGCGATGCGGTACGCCAACTGTATCTCGATTTAATGGCCGACCCCGCCGGGCAGGTGCGCCAGTCCGCCATCGTGGGATTGCAGCAACTTGTCGCGCCCAATGATCCCGAATTTCTCACCTATATGGCGAACATGGTCTACGATCCCGACATCAAGGTGCGCGGGCAGGCACTCATCGTCCTGGTACAGGTGGACAAGTTATACACCCTGAAACCCGCCGTAGATGCGCTCGAAGCCATCCTGACCGGCGACAATTCGCAGCACCGCGCCTACGGTGTGCGCATCCTGGGGCAGATCAAGAGCGAACACACGCTCAACCGGTTGATGACCTATCTCGACGATCCCGCCGACGAAGTCCGGCTCGAAGCGGCGCTGGCCGTCGAAGCCGCTGTGCAAAAGGCAATGCTCAACGACGCGCAGAAAGCCGAGATCGAAGCTAAAATCAGCCGCCGGCTCAACGACCCCGTCGAACGTACGCGCCGGGCCGCGCTCGTGGTGTTGGGGCACACAGGCAGCCGAAAAACCTACCCGTCGATCGTCAACGCGCTTACCGATGCCAGCCCGCAGGTCCGCGAAACCGCCGCCGCGACGCTCGTGGCGCTCGGCAAGGCTATCATCCCGGTGGTCCATCCCAAGCTCGACGCGCCGGATGCGCAATTGCGCAAAATGGCTGCCGTCGTCCTCAGCCGTATCAATCCCAAGGAGTTCGGCCCGCTGATCGTCGGCGCGAACATCACCGGCAACCTGCTTGCCATCTACGGAAACTTCGGCCTGGTCGAAGCGCTCGAAGCATGCGCCACCTATCCAGCTTTCGGCGTGCTGCAAAGCGCCCTGCGCGAACAGGGACAGCGCCTCACCGCGGAAATCTTCTACCTGCTCTCCGCCATCCAGGACCCCAACAGCGTGGACATCATCAGCGACTCCCTGCGCAGCGACAATCCCCGGACGCGCGCCAACGCCGTCGAAGCCCTAGAATCGCTCACCTCGCCCAAAACCGCCGAGTTGATCGCGCCACTGTTCGAGCCGGAGACCCCCACGAGCAAACTCCTGGAGCTGAGCAAAGAAACCTGGGATATGGAACCGCCGGACACCGTCGAAACCATCCACAAACTCGCCGCGCTTCCGGAGGACCCCTGGGTGCGCACGATGACGGCCTTCGCGTTGGGACAGCTCGGCGCGGCGCTCGCTCCGCCCGTGACGATGACACCCCCCACCCCTGAATCACCATCCGCCGCACCGGAAGCCGAACCACGCCGCGCGATGCCCAAAGACCTCTTCGCCGCCCTCGACGCGCCGAAGGCGGAAGCGCCCCAACCCACCCCGCCGCCCGCAGACGCTGCGCCGGCAGACGGCGCGCCTGCAGATGGCACACCCGCGCCCCGCGCGCGCCGCCGCCCGCCCGCCGACCTGTTCGGCGCACTCGACGGCCCCAGAACCGAGACACCGGCAGCCAACATCACAGCCATCAAAGCCAAACCAGAGGCTACCCAACCCGCCGCGTCCGCTGTACCCACCTGCACTCTCCCTCTCACTCTCGCGCAGGTCGAGGCGCTCCTGGAAACGGCGCTCAAAGACCCGGTCGAAGAAGTCCGTCTCGCGGCCCAGACCGCCAAACGGCTAATCGCCGGCGTGCAAACCGACTTTATGAAGGAGGACCTTATGCTTTCTGCCATTGAAAAGATCATTTTCCTCAAAGAAGTCCCCTTCTTCCAGGGCATGACCATCGACCAGCTCAAAATCCTGGCGAACGTCTGCGAGGAAGAAACGTACGAGGAAGACACGCACATCTACAACAACGACGACCCTGGCGGCGCGCTGTACGTCGTGGTCAACGGGCGCGTCGGCATCGAGCAGGAGAAGCGTGCTGGCTCCTTCGCGCGGCTGGCGACCGTCGAGGCACACTCGTACTTCGGCGAGGCCAACTTCTTCGACAGCAGCCCGCACACCACCTCCGCCGTCGCCATCCAGGACACGCTCACGCTGCGTCTGCGCCGCGAACCGCTCATCGCCCTGGCGCGCCAAAACCCGGAGATGTCACTGGCGCTCATCAACGTCCTCAGCGAGCGGCTCCGCGAGTCCAACGACCGCATCGCCGACCTCACCCGCGCCCGCCCACGCCAGCTTAACAAACTGTTCGACCAATACGATTAGGACTTTACCACGAATCTCCATAAATTCTCACTAATTCTGACTTCTATTCGTGAAGATTCGTGCAGATTAGTGGTTTATTGTTGAATGCGATGACAGACGAATCACTCTGGCGACAACAATCAGGTGAATTCCCGGCGCCGACGCCGCTGGGGATTACCAAAGCCTTGCCGCACTCCAGTGGGGCGATGCCGCGCGCCTGCTACGAAACCGCGCCCACACCGAAACTCGCCCCTGCGTTGCGCCACTTTGCGCGCCAGAACGACCTCGACATCCCAACACTCATCCGGGGCGCGTGGGCGCTGCTCCTCAGCCGTTACAGCGGGGAGAAGGACGTAGTTTTCGGGATGTTGGTCGCCCACACCCGCGAGCCTGCCCTCGTGCGCGCAACCATCCGGCCAGAACAAGCGACGCGCACCTGGCTTACGGCTCTCCACGCCGACTTTGCCGCCGCGCCCCAACAGCAGGTTGTGCCGGAACAACACGCATTGGAAAACCTGCTCGTCTCGGGCACACACCCCGACGGCGAGTATGCCAGTATTCCCCTTGTCATCACCATCGACGACACACTGCACCTGCACATCGACTACGACACCTCTCGTTTCGAGGCCACCGCCATAGCAAGATTGGCCGGTCACCTGCTCACGTTGCTGGAAAGCCTAGTCGCCTTGCCGGAACTGCCCCTCAAAGCCCTGCCCATGTTGACCGAAATCGAGCGCCAACAAATGCTCGTTGCCTGGAACGACACCACGACCGACACCGGCTACAGTGGGCAGTGCATCCATCGCCGCTTCGAACGCCAGGCCGCGCAGAGGCCCGACGCCGTCGCCGTGGTCTACGCTGAACCGGGAAAACCCCGGCAAACGCTCACCTACCGCGAACTGAACGCCCGCGCCAACCAACTGGCTCGCCACCTGCGGGCGCTTGGCGTCGGCCCGGAAGTCCCCGTGGCGATGTGCGTCTCACGCTCAACGGCGATGCTCGTGGGGATGCTCGGCATCCTCAAAGCCGGCGGCGCTTATGTCCCCATCGATCCCGCCTATCCGCCCGATCGCCAGGCGTTCATGCTCACCGACACGCAGACACCCGTCATGCTGACCGAACGCGCCCTCGTCAACACGCTCCCGCCCACCCAGGCGCGCATCGTCTGCCTGGACGCCGACTGGCCCGCCATCGCCGCCCACGCAGACGCCAACCTCGACGGCGGCGCACGGGGTCACAACCTGGCCTACATCATTTACACCTCCGGCTCAACAGGCCAGCCCAAAGGCGTCGAAATCGCCCACCAGAGCGTGATCAACCTCGTGGAAACCACCCGCCCGGTCTTCGGGTTCAACGCCGACGATGTGTGGACGGTCTTCCACTCGTATGCCTTCGACTTCTCGGTGTGGGAACTGTGGACGCCGCTGCTCTGCGGCAGCCGTCTGGTCATCGTCCCGCAGGCTGCCGTGCAGTCGCCCACGGCGTTCCTCGACCTGTTGCGCAGCGAGGGCGTCACCGTCGTCAACCAGACGCCGTCGGCTTTGCAGCGACTGGTGGGTCTCTACAACACCACTAACCCGCTGTCGCTGCGCTTGATCTGCTGCGGCGGCGAAGCCCTGCCGCGCGCGCTGACGCAGAAGGTGCTGGCGTGGAACGTCCCCCTGTGGAACTTCTACGGCCCCACCGAATCGACCGTGTGGGCTGCCTGCCATCCCGTCACAGCGCCCGGCGACACGCCGACCGTCCCCATCGGGCGACCGCTCGGCAACATCCGCCTGTACATCCTCGACGCGGCCATGCAGCCCGTGCCTGTGGGCATTCCCGGCGAACTCCACATCGGCGGCGTGGGATTGGCACGCGGCTACTTCAACCGCCCCGAACTCACCGCCGAGAAATTCGTCGCCGACCCGTTTTCGGCGGAACCGGGCGCACGGCTCTACAAAACCGGCGACATGGCCCGTTATTTGGAAGACGGCACTATCGAATTCGTACAGCGTCTCGACCATCAGGTGAAAATCCGCGGCTACCGCGTCGAACTGGGCGAAATCGAAAGCGCGCTCGCCCACCATCCCGCCGTACGCGAAGCCGTCGCCATCGTCCGCGACGAACGCCTCATCGCCTACTGGACTCCCATGATGAACGACCATCCGACGGTCACCGAACTCCAAGACTTTCTTAAGCAGCGTCTCCCAACCCAGATGATCCCCGCTGCGTTCGTCCATCTCGACGCACTGCCCCTCACACCGAACGGTAAAATCGACCGCCGGCGCCTCCCCGCACCTGAAGTCGCCCGCCCCACCCTCGCCACGGCCTATGTCGCGCCGCGCACGGAGGCCGAAACGACCCTGGCGCAGATATGGGAACGCGTGCTCCTCGCGGCGCAGGTCGGCATCCACGACAACTTTTTCGAGCTGGGCGGCGACTCGCTGCTGGCGCTCAACATCATTGCCGAGGCGCGCGCTGCCGGACTGCTCATCACCGTCCAGCAGCTTTTCGAATACCAGACTATCGCCGCGTTGGCTGCCGCCTGCCCTCCTTCCGCCGACAGCCCTTTACCCATCCTGGCACCCGGCGACTTTCCCGAGGTGCATCTGACGGAAGACGAATTCGAGGCACTGCTGGTCGAACTCGGCGACATTCTGACCTGAGGCATTCCCATGAACACACCAGACAACATCGAAGCCATTTACCCGCTCTCTCCCATGCAGCAGGGAATGCTGTTTCACTCGCTCTACACACCGGAATCCGGCGTGTACTTCGAGCAACTGTGCTTCACCCTCCACGGCGACCTCGACGTCGCCGCTTTCGAGCGCGCGTGGCAATCCCTCATCGATCAGCATCCGGTTTTGCGGACGGTCTTCGCCTGGGAGACGCGCGACAAACCGCTGCAAGTGGTCCGGCGACACGCCGCGCTCCCCTGGACGACACACGACTGGCGCGATCTCTCACCCGACGCACAACAGAGCAAGCTTGCGGCCTGGCTCAAGAGCGATCAAACACGCGGCTTCGATCTGCACCAAGCCCCCTTGATGCGCGTGACCCTCTTCCGTCTGGCAGATGAAACGTGGCGCTGTGTATGGAGCTTCCACCACCTGCTCCTCGACGGCTGGAGTTTGTCGCTGGCGCTCAAGGACGTGTTCGCCTTCTACGAGGCGTCGCGCCAGGGGCAAGACCTGCGCCTCCCGCCACCCCGCCCCTACCGCGACTACATCGCCTGGCTGCACGCCCAAGACCTGAAGGAGGCCGAGACGTTCTGGCGCGAGACCCTGTGCGGCTTCACTGCGCCCACGTCGCTGCACGTCCAACGGGTGGCAGAGGCCAACCCCGCCGCGGACGATTACGCCGAGCAGCAGGTGCGCCTGTCCACCGCGACGACGACGGCGCTGCACGCCTTCGCCCGGCAGCAGCGAGTGACGCTCAACACGGTCATCCAGGGCGCGTGGGCGGCGCTCCTCAGCCGCTACAGCGGCGAGCCAAGCGACGAAGTCGACGTGCTCTTCGGTGCGACGATCGCCGGGCGGCCTGCCGCGTTGGACGGCGTCGAGGCGATGATCGGGCTGTTCATCAACACGCTGCCCGCGCGCGTCCACGTCCCCGACGACGGCGCGCTCGGTCCCTGGCTACAAACGTTGCAAGCGCAACAGGCCGCCGCCCGCCGCTACGAATACGCCCAGCTGGTCGACATCCAGCGGTGGAGCGACGTCCCGCAAGGCCAGGCGCTATTCGACACACTGCTCGTCTTCGAGAACTATCCCGGCGAGGCGGACGTCCAACCGGCGGATCCCCGGCTCAGCATTGCCGACATGGTCACGCTCGAAAAGACCAACTACCCACTCACGGTCATCGTTGAACCGGGCGAGGAACTGCGCCTCAGAATCAGCTATCGTCGCCAACGCTTCACCGACGACGCTATCGCACGGATGCTCGGACATCTGCGCACGCTGCTCGAAGGAATGCTCACCGCGCCGGAATCGGCGCCCGGCGATCTCCCGCTGCTCACTCCGGCGGAGCGCGAACAAATCCTCGTCGCGTGGAACGACACCCGCACCGACTACCCCCGCGAGACGCCCGTCCACCGCCTGTTCGAAGCGCAGGCTGCGCAAACGCCCGACGCCGTGGCCCTCAGCTTCGAAGGCGCGACGCTGACCTACGCTGAACTCAATCGCCGGGCCAACCGTCTGGCGCATCACATGCGCGAACTGGGCGTGGGGCCGGAAGTCGGCGTCGGCATCTACGTTGAACGCTCGTTCGAGATGATCGTCGGCGTCCTGGGCATCCTCAAGGCCGGCGGGGCCTATGTCCCGCTCGATCCCACCTATCCGCCGGAACGCCTCGCGTTTATGATCGACGACACGCAGGCGCCGGTCATCCTGACGCACACGCGGCTGGTGGGGAAGCTCCCTGCATACAGCGGGCGGATCGTCAATCTTGACGATGATCCGGGTTCGGCCTATGCGGATGACAACCTCGACGGCGGCGCGACCGCCGGCAGCCTGGCCTACGTGATGTACACGTCCGGCTCAACGGGCGCGCCCAAAGGCACGAGCATCGTCCACCGCGCCATCGTGCGACTGGTCAAAAACACGAACTTCGCCAGCCTGACCGCCGATGAAACGTTCCTGCAACTGGCGACGCTCTCCTTCGACGCTTCGACGCTGGAAATCTGGGGCAGCCTGCTCAACGGCGGGAAACTCGTCATCTTTCCCGCCCACAAACCGTCGCTCGACGAGCTGGCTCGCTTCATCGAAGAACAACGCATCACGACGCTGTGGCTTACCGCCGGGCTGTTCCACCAAATGCTGGAAAGCTACCCCGAAAGCCTCAGCCACGTCCGCCAACTGCTGGCGGGCGGCGACGTGCTCTCCGTCGCCCACGTGCGCCAGATGCTCGACCGTCTACAGCCGGGGCACACACTCATCAACGGCTACGGCCCCACCGAAAACACCACCTTCACCTGCTGCTATCCAATACACTCAACCGCCACCCTCGCTTGCGCTGGATCACAATCCAACGCCACCGTCCCCATCGGACGGCCCATCGCCAACACCCAAGTCTACATCCTGGATCGCGCGATGCGGCCCGTGCCGGCCGGCGTGCCCGGCGAGCTGTACATCGGCGGCGACGGGCTGGCGCGCGGCTACTGGCGGCTGCCCGAATTAACCGCCGAGCGCTTCGTCCCCCACCCCTTCAGCGACGAACCGGGTGCGCGGCTCTACAAAACCGGCGACCGCGCCCGCTACCTGCCTAGCGGGGATGTCGAATTTATGGGACGGCTGGACAATCAGGTGAAGATTCGCGGCTATCGCGTCGAGCCAGGCGAGATCGAGGCGCATTTGGAACAGCATCCAGCGGTGCAGAACGCCGTCGTCGTGACCCGCGAGGACGTTCCCGGCGACAAACGGCTGGTGGCCTACGTTATCGCTTCTCCGGGGCAGCAGCCCACGGCGGACACGCTGCGCGAGGCGCTGCAAACCGCGCTGCCCGACTATATGATCCCCGCCGCCTTTGTGCGACTGGACGCCCTGCCGCTCACGCCCAACGGCAAAGTCGACCGCGCCAAACTTCCCGCCCCCGATTGGACGCAGGCAGCAGCAACCCACGTCCCGCCACGCACACCCACCGAAGAGACGCTGGCGGCAATCTGGCAGAGCGTGCTTGGCATGACCCAGGTGGGCGTCCACGACAACTTCTTCGCGCTCGGCGGGCACTCGCTGCTAGCGACGCGGGTGATTTCGCGCGTGCAGCAAAGTTTCCAGATCGCCATCCCCTTGCGCGCCATCTTCGAAGCGCCGACCGTGGCGGGATTGGCCGCCGCTGTCGAGGAAGCGATCATCCGCGAGATCGAGGCCCTCGGCGACATTGACAACCAGGCAGGGAACAATGACTGACATCCTCGAAGCCGTGCAAGCGCCCGCGACAAGACACGCGCTCTCGCCCGCCCAACGCGCGCTGCTCGAAAAACGCCTGCGTGGACGACCGGAGGCGCGCCCGGTGGAGATTCCGCGTCGCGCCGACGACGGGCCGGCCCTGCTCTCCTTCGCGCAGCAGCGACTGTGGTTCCATGAACAGTTGGAACCCGGACAGCCGACCTACAACGTCCCTATCGCCGTGACATTGGGCGGCCCGCTCGACGTCGCCGCGCTGGAAGCCAGCCTGCACGCCATCGCGCAGCGGCACGCCATCCTGCGCACGACCTTCACGGCTGTAGACGGCGAACCTATGCAGATCGTCACCCCGGCAGTGGACGTTCCACTCACGGTTATGGAAGCGCAATCGTTGCCCGATGCTGGCATTAAAGCGGACCTCGCCGCCGAAGCGCGCGTCCCCTTCGACCTCGGTCAGGGACCGCTGTGGCGCGCGCGGCTGCTGCGCCTGGACGAGACGGAGCACATCCTGCAGTTGACATTCCACCATATCGTCTTCGACGGCTGGTCGCTGAGCGTTTTCTTCCGCGAACTGAGCACGCTGTACACGGCGCGCGTCACGGGACAGACGCCGTCGATACCCGAACTGCCCATCCAGTACGCGGACTTCGCCGTGTGGCAGCGCGAATGGCTGCAAGGCGATGTGCTCCAGCGCCAGCTCGCGTACTGGCAGGAACGGTTGAGCGGCCCATTGCCGGCGCTCAACCTGCCGACCGACCGGCCCCGCCCGCCCATCCAGACGCACAACGGGGCGCTGCACCGCTTCACGCTGCCCGCTGCGCTGTACACAGGGGCGCAGGCGCTGGCCCAAGAGGAGGGCGTCTCGCTCTTTATGCTGCTGCTGGCGGCCTTCGAGGTGCTGCTCCATCGCTACACCGGTCAGGAGGATTTCGTCATCGGCGCGCCCATCGCCAATCGCACACATAGCGAGGTCGAAGGGCTGATCGGCTTCTTCGTCAACACACTGGCGCTGCGCGGCGATCTCGCAGGCCAACCCACTTTCCGCGAGCTGCTGGACCGCACGCGGCGCGTCGCCCTCGAAGCCTACGACCACCAGGATTTGCCCTTCGAGCGGCTGGTGGAGGCGCTGCAACCGGAGCGCGACCTGAGCCGGTCGCCACTCTTTCAGGCGATGTTCTCCTTCCAAAACAACGGCAACGCCGACCTGCGCCTGCGCGATCTCGCGGCTGCATACAACGTGATCGACAACCAGACCGCGCTCTTCGACCTGTCGCTCGATATCGAAGAGACGCCGGAGGGACTGCGCGGCAGTTTCGAGTACAACACCGATCTGTTCGACGCCGCGACGGTCCAACGCATGGCCGGGCACTTTGAGACGGTGCTGGCGGGCGCGCTGGCCCACCCGGAACAGCCCATCGCCACGCTGCCGTTGATGCCGGAGACCGAGTGCCAGCAGATGCTCGCCATCGGGCGCGGCCCAACGCGCGACTATCCCCGCGACATATGCGCGCATCACCTGTTCGAGGCGCAAGTCGTGCGGACGCCGGAGGCGCTCGCCGTCATCCACGAAGACCGGCGACTCACCTACGCCGACCTCAACCGCAAGGCCAACCAACTGGCGCATCATCTCCAAACGTTGGGCGTGGGGCCGGAGACGCCGGTAGGATTGTACATAGAGCGCAGCCCGGAGATGATTGTGGGCCTGCTCGGCATCCTCAAGGCCGGGGGGACATATGTGCCTCTGGATCCGGCCTATCCGCCAGAGCGCCTGGCGTTGATCCTGGGAGACGTGCAGGCGCGCGTCCTGGTTACACAGTCACAATTGACGCGCGCGCTACCGATCCAGCCGGAATACGTGATTTGTCTGGATACGGATTGGGACGTCGTCGCGCAACAGAACGCGGAAAATACCGATTCCGGCGTGAGCGGGGAGCACGGCGCGTATATCATCTACACGTCAGGGTCGACGGGCGTACCCAAAGGCGTGGTCATCCCGCACAGCGCGCTACACAACTTGATCGCTGCAATCAACGCGCATTATCGCATCGAGAAAGGCGAGCGAGTACTGCAATTCTCCTCTATCAGTTTCGACGTTGCCGCCGAGGAAATCTATGTAAGCCTGACACAAGGCGCAACGTTGGTGCTGCGGACAGATGAGATGATCGATTCCGTTACGAAGTTTTGGCAGGCGTGTGAGATGTCGAGGATCAACGTACTAAATCTCCCCACCGCCTACTGGCGTGAGCTGGTCAACGGGTTTCCGATGTTGGCACGCACAGAGAGCGACCTACCACCGACATTACGTCTGGTAGTCTTCGGCGGCGAAAAGGCGCTACCAGATGATGTCCAAACATGGCATGCATACGTCGGTAGCCATGTACAACTCATCAACGCTTATGGTCCAACGGAGGCTGCGGTCACGGTCACTGTTCACGATTTGACCACACCGGAAGCCGTTGCAAACGCACAGGATAACGTCCCTATCGGACATGCTATCGCCAACGTCCACACGTACGTACTCGATGCCTGGTTGCAACCGACGCCCGTGGGTGTTCCTGGCGAACTTTACATCGGTGGAGAATGTCTGGCGCGCGGCTACCTGGGCCATCCCGAACTCACCGCCGAACGATTCGTCGTCGATCCTTTCTGTGATAGACCAAAGGCGCGGATGTATAGGACCGGAGATCTGGTGCGCTATCGCATCAACGGGGTGCTAGAGTATCTGGGGCGGAGCGACGAACAAGTAAAAATACGCGGCTACCGTATTGAGTTAGGGGAGATCGAGGCCGCACTGCGACGACAAACAGGGATTGACGCCGCCATCGTCGTCGCCGCGAGTATAGGGAACGACACACAACTTGTAGCCTATGTTACTCAAGCCGCAGGATACACCCTAAAAGGGAGTGTGTTGCGCGAGCACTTGAAAAACATGTTACCTGCCTATATGATTCCCACAAGCATCGTTATCCGCGATACTTTACCCCTCACAGCAAGCGGCAAGGTGGACCGGAGGGCGCTCGCGGCGCTCGGTGTCAGCCGGGAAAGCGCCACGGATTACATCGTGCCGCGCACCGAGACGGAAAAGCAGCTCGCCACCATCTGGGCCGAGGTGCTCCACGTCGAACACGTGGGTCGCTACGATAACTTCTTCGATCTGGGCGGGCACTCGCTGCAAGCCGTACAACTGATCTCCAGGATAACGGCAGCGTTGCATACATCGCTCTCGATCAAGACACTCTTCCTGCACCCGACCATCGCGGAACTCGCCGGCGCGCTAGAGGCGCCTGCACCGATAGCCGAAGTTACCCAAAAAGCGCCCGCGCCATCGAGCGCACCATTCATTGCCATCGAACGGCGCCCGCTGTTGGCGTTGTTCGCTGCCGGAAAGCTCGCGCCCGTGGCGTCGGCGGCACTTGGCTACCTCGACCGTGTCAATCCGGAGCGCGATGCGTTGCTCAACGAACACGTCGCAGGCATGCCGCTCTTCACCGACATTATCGAGACGGCGCTCGGACGTGTCGCCATCCTCCTGCTGCCCCGCTTCGACGATGAGCTATACCATAACCCGGAAGATTTCGTTATCCAAATCATCGATGCGCTGCACATAGTGCGCCTGCTCGGCGCGCGTGCGGTTTCGCTGACTGGATTGATTCCTTCAGCGACAGAATACGGGCGCGCCATCGTCGCCAACAGCGCCTATGACACGGCGCTGCCTGCAGTCACCACCGGGCACGCCGCCACCTCTGCCGCCGTGATCCTCGCCGTGAAAAGAATCCTCCGGGAAAGCGAGCGGCAACTGGAACGCGAAAGGGTTGGGGTGTTGGGGCTAGGCTCAATCGGCTTGACCTCACTGCGCCTGATGCTGAGCACGTTGCCGCATCCCGAAACGCTTCTGCTGTGCGATCTGTACAACAAACGCGATGCGCTCGAAAATGCCCGCCGGGAAATCATCCACGACTTCGGCTTTGCAGGTGAGGTGCAGATTGTGGCATCACAGCAGCAGGTTCCCACGGCGTTCTATACGGCGTCGCTGATCCTCGGCGCGACAAACACACCCGACGTCCTCGACATCGCGCAGGTGCAGCCGGGCACGCTCATCGTGGACGATTCCAGCCCGCGCTGTTTCTCCTCGCAGGCGGCACTGCACCGCCTGTACACCGACGGTGATATCCTGTTCACCGAAGGGGGCGTGCTCAAGTCACCCAATCCGATCGGGCAGACGACCTACCTGCCGGAATCGTGGAGCGAACCCCTGATTGGGTACGCGCGGCGTGACGTTCACGACATCACCGGCTGCATCCTGGCCGGACTGCTCGCAGCGCGCTTCGACAATCTCGCCCCTACCGTCGGCCCGGTGACCGTCGTAGAAGGCGTACAACACTATTACAAGCTCAAGGCGCTTGGATTTGAAGCCGCCGATTTGCACAGTGACCAGTACACGCTAGAACAGCACCTGGTTGACGGGTTCAGGCAGCGGTTTGGGGGTCAATTGAGTTGAGTATGAGTATAAAGCGAGTACAATAGTGTAGTGATCAACGCACCCCTGGCGAGGATTTGCCCTCGCGCAAGGGCAAGCGTCCCACAAGGAGGATGCCGCGAGTATGAATAGATACAGATTTAATCACAAAGTGCTTTTATTTCTTGTGGTGGCCAGCAGCCTTTTGAGCCTCACAGCCTGCAACGGCGCACGTCCCACACCTGAGGCCGCTGCGCCTACCGCTGTCCCGACCGCCGTCAGCCAGCGAGGTATCGGCGGGACACTGCGCATGGTGTACTGGGAAGCGCCAACCACGCTCAACCCACACCTGTCGGTGAGTATTAAGGACTGGGAAGCCGCACGCATTACCTACGAGCCACTTGCCAGTTTCGACGAGGACGGCAAGTTGATCCCCTTCCTGGCTTTGGAGATTCCCTCGCTGGAAAACGGCAGCGTCGCAGAAGACGGAAAATCAGTCACGTGGAAGCTAAAGCCCGACGTCGCCTGGTCGGACGGCACGCCGTTCACAGCCAAGGACGTCAAATTCACCTACGAGTACATCATCGACCCGGCAGTGAACGCGCAGTCAGCCTATGTGTACGGGAACGTTGAGGCCGTCGAAGTGCTCGACCGGCTTACCGTCAAAATCATCTTCAGCGACGTGACCCCGGCCTGGTCGCTGCCGTTCGTCGGCATCCAGGGTGTCATCCTACCGCAGCACGTGTTCGCAGCGTATAAAGGCGCGAACGCCCGCGAAGCGCCCGCGAACACACTCCCGGTGGGCACGGGGCCGTATCGTGTCGTCGAACCGGGGATCAAGCCACAGGAGGTGTTGCTGCTAGGCACGCAAATCGTGGAAACGAACAAGATCGTCTACGAACCGAACCCCTACTACCGCGATCCTGACCTGCCGTATTTCAGCAAAATCGAGCTACGCGGCGGCGGCACGGTCGCCGAGGCGGCGCGCATGGTGTTGGAAGCCGGAGAAGCGGATTATGCCTACTACCTCACCCCGTTGTCCATCAACGAGCTGGAACGGATGCAAGAAGGCGGCACTGGCGTCGTGCTGGCAAAGTTCGGCTCCAACGTCGAGCGCATTTTGCTCAACCGCAGCGATCCGCGTCAAGCCGCGCCCAATGGTGAACGCTCGAACCGCGATATTCCCAATCCTTTCTTCAGCGACAAGCGCATACGCCAGGCATTTGCCTACGCCATAGACTACCATACCATCGTGGCGCTCTATGGGCCGCTCGGCAAAGAAACACACAACAACCTGGTCGCGCCTTTGCAGTACAATTCGCCCAACACGTTCTACACCTACGATCCAGAAAAAGCCATGGCGCTGTTGGACGAAGCCGGGTGGATTCGCGATCCCGTGACGGGCATCCGCACCAACCGTGAAACTGGCAGGCGAATAAACCTGGTTTTATTGGCCCCGGCTGCCCCGCAGGGTACGGCACTCGAACAAACACAGCAAATCATCCGGCAGAATCTGCACGCCATTGGGGTTGATCTGGAGTTGAGGATCGTCGATCCAAGTATCATCTTTAGCGACGACCCTGCCACCACCCCTGACAACTTCCTGCGCTTTGCGGCGGACATGCAGATGTTCGGCATCGCCAGTGATAGCCCCGACCCTGGCCCCTATATGCAATTTTGGACCTGCGAGCAGATTCCACAGCAAGACAATAGCTGGGCTGCCGGACTCAACGTCGAGCGGTGGTGCAATGCCGAGTACGACGCCCTATACCAACAAGTCGCTGCGGAAATTGACCCCGATCTACGCCAACAGATCATTATCCAGATGAACGATATGCTTATCGAAGATGTCGTCATGATTCCTCTGGTTCACGTTGCCGAAGTGCAAGGAGTTAGCGCGACCCTTGCCGGCATCGAACTGACGCCGTGGGACATGAACACCTGGAGTATCAAGGATTGGAGGCGCACGCCATGACTAAAGAAACAACGTCCATCACAACGGATGCGAACCTGAGCCCCTGGATCGAGAAATTGCCCGGTATGACCTGGATCAAGGATTTAAAGATCGGGCGCAAATTGACCCTGGGATTCGGGATCCTGGTGCTGCTCATTTTCATCAGTGCGGGGGTGAGCTACCTAGGCAGCGACCGCGCCACCCAGCAGATTATGCGCGTCACCGACGTGCGCGCGCCAACGGCGCTCGATGCCTCGCGCGCGCAAGCCAACTTACTGAGGATGCTGTCTGACGTGCGTGGTTATCTCGCGTTGGGCGACCAGACATACCGCGAAAGCTACGCACAATCCGCGCGCGCCTTCGAAGAAGATCTGGATCGCCTCTACGGCCAACTCCAGAACCTGGATGAGACCAACATCCGCCGTCTGGTGCGGCTGCAGATCGCTTACGAACAGTGGGCGGCGCTACCGGAGCCACTGTTCAATCTGCGCGACGATCAACTCGACCGCGAACCGGCCTACCGGCTCCTGGCCACCGACGGCATCCGTTACGCCGGTGAGGTGCTCATCGCTACCAACACCCTCATCGAACTGCAAGGTCAGCAAGACCCGACGGCGGAAAACCTCGCGTTGTTGAGCGACATGGCAAAGTTCCAGGGCAACTTTGCCGCGATGCTGTCCGCGCTGCGCGGTTACGTGACGACCAACAATCGCATTTATCGAGGCGAGTACGAGGTCAACCTCGTGGACAATCAAAACGTGTGGGAACGGCTGCAAGGCAAACACGGTGCGCTTACGTCCAGCCAACAAGAGTTGCTCAACGCTATTGCGCAGAACCGCGCCGAATTTCTCAACCTGCCGGAAAAGATGTTCGCCGATCTGGAAGGCGAGCGAGCGCGCGAAGACCTCTACCTCTTCAGAACCCAGGCTCTACCGCTGGCCGATGAAATGCAACGCTTGCTCAACGAGATGACCGACAATCAGCAGAACCAACTGACGACAGACCTGGCAACTGGGCGCCACGACCTCACGCAGACCAACGTCATCATCCTTGGCGGTGGTATCTTTGCACTGCTCGTCGGTATCGGCATGGCTTACGTCACCCGCGAGACAATTGCCGGCCCCGTGGTACGACTCACCAACGTCGCCGAGCGCATCCGTGAGGGCGCCCTGGACGCGCAGGCACAGGTGGAATCCCGTGATGAAGTGGGCGTGCTGGCAACCACATTCAACAATATGACGACGCAGCTACGGATGACGTTGCAGCAAGTGCGCAAAGAGAAGCGCCGCGCCGACGACCTGCTCGAAGTTGTAATCCCCATCGGCGTCGAGTTGACCACGGAGAAGGACTTCAACCGGCTGCTTGAAAAGATGCTGTTGGAAGCCAAGGACTTCTGCCATGCCGACGCCGGCACGCTCTATCTGATCGAGAAGGATGAACTCAGATTCGTAATTGTGCGCAACGACAGCGGCAACATCGCGATGGGAGGGACAACCGGCAACCCGATCACCTATCCGTCACTCAGTCTCAGTACGGCCACTTCCGGCGACACGCCGCATCTGGCATACCACGCCATCGCCACGCAGGTCGCGTCGAGCGGCATCCCCAGCAACATCGCAAAACACAATCAGAGAAGCACCATCATCAGCGATTACACAATCGATTCACTGCTCACCATCCCCCTCAAGAACAGCGCCGGGACGGTGTTGGGCGTGCTACAACTGATCAACGCGGAAGAGCCGGAAACAAAAGTACGCATACCCTTCGATCAAAACTTGCAACAGATGATGGAGTCGTTCTCCTCACTCGCCGTCGCCGCGCTGGAAGCCTACATCCGCGAGCAAGCCCTCCATCGCCAGATTGAAGAGTTGCGCATCGAGATCGATATGGCGAAGAAAGAGCGGCAGGTCGCGGAAATCACCGAGTCGGATTATTTTCAGGAGTTGCGCGAGAAAGCGCGTGAACTCCGCAGCAGAACATAGTGACCTTAGACAATATCCGTTTTATAACTATAATTGTAATCAAACCGCACAATAAGGAGGCCAAACATGTCAAAAATCGTTTCAATCCACTCATTTCGTGGCGGCACAGGCAAGTCGAATATCTCGGCGAACGTGTCGGCATTACTGGCAAAAGATGGTAATCGTGTCGGCGTAGTAGATACCGACATCTCCTCGCCAGGCATTCATGTGCTCTTTGGTATGGATGAGGAAGAAATCACCAACTCGCTGAACGACTACCTGTGGGACAAATGCACCATTGAACAGACAGCTTATCCCGTCAGCGCGCGCATCGGAAAAGGGGTAGTGTTCACCATTGGCGGCGAAATCTACCTCGTCCCTTCCAGCATCCGCGTGGGTGATATCACGCGCGTCCTCCGCGAACGTTACGACGTGGGACTGCTCAACGATGGTTTTAATGCGTTGGTAGAAAAGTTGAACCTGGATTATCTAATCATCGATACGCATCCCGGCTTGAATGAGGAAACGCTGCTCTCCGTCGCCATCTCCGACGTGCTTGTCATCGTGTTGCGTCCCGACCAACAGGACTACCAGGGCACCGCCGTCACCGTGGACGTGGCACGCAAGTTGGATGTCCCTAACCTGTTCCTGGTCATTAACAAGGCGCTGACTTCCTATGACTTCGCCGCACTGAAAAAACAGGTCGAGGCCACCTACGATAGCCAGGTCGCCGCCATTCTACCGCTTTCGGAAGATGTGGCTGGCCTGCAATCCTCCGACATTTTCGCGCTGCGCTTCCCGGAGCACCCCTTCACCAAGAGCATCCAGAACGTCGTCAACCTCATCAAAGCGGTGTAGGGAGCCACGCTATGGTCTGCCATAAATGCGGTCAACCAGCAATAGGGATATGCAAATTCTGCGGACGTGGCGTCTGTAAAGAGCACTATTCCACGTCCCTGCCTACCATTATGGCAATGTACCTGGGAAGAGATAACACGCCCAAAGCGGTGGTCGTCTCCAATGTGCTATGGTGCGGTGAATGTCAGCCGCAGCCGGAGCCTATCGAAATGCCGGAGTTCTTCTAGGAGGTCATGCGATGGGTATTTTTGGTTCACTCTCCAAGAAAATCGAGGAACGCCAGGAAGGCATCAAACCCTCCGATCTGCTAGAGCTGCCGAAGTCACTGCGCACCTTGATGTTGACCATCAATCGAATGAAAGCACTCACCGTCAAAGACGCTGCAGCCCAGACCAATCGGTCGATCGAAGAGACACAGCAAGACCTTGACCTGCTCGTGGAAAAAGGTTATATGCAGTATGATCCAATGTCCAACGAATATCGCGTGAGGTACGGACGACTGGCACCCCAAAACATCCCTGGAAGCCTGTGGGCTGCGTTGGACGACAAGACCAAAGAGCCAGAAGGCTAAAAGCAACAGCAGTTTCAAACGATGAACCCATTAGCCATACTCTTAGCCGCCGGCATCCCGGCTATCTTTTTGCTGATTATCTACACGCAGGACTTGTACGCCTCGCGCACGTTCCGGCTAGTGCTCATCTGCTTTGCCTGGGGCGCGCTGGGGGGTGTGGGACTGTCCTATCTTTTCAACACTTACGTCGCTTACCCCACCATCCGCAGACTTGGCTGGGATATGCTCCTGCTGTACGTACTCTTTGCTCCTATCGCCGAAGAGTTGATCAAGTCGCTCGTCCTGCTGTATGTTTCACGCAGAGCAGAATTCACGTACTTTGTGGATGGCGCAATCTATGGATTCGCCTCCGGCATTGGATTCTCCATCGTTGAGAACTTCCTGTATCTGAGCCAAAACCCGCAGATGGGGATCGCCCTGGCGGTGTCACGCGCCTTTTCGACGTGCTTGATGCACGGCGCAGCATCTGGCTTGGTGGGCATCGCCATTGGTCGCGTCCGCTTCCAAAAAAAGGGGCGACGAAGCCTGGGACTGATAGCCGGCTGGATCGCCGCAATGGTCCTTCACGCGCTCTTCAATGTCATCACACGGTCCGAGGCGCTGCCACGCACGCTCCAAGGAATTGTTCCCATCGGCATTGGTTTTGCTGGAGTGGGCCTTATCGCCTGCGTCATCTCGTTAGGACTACGCGAACAGAAGCAGTGGTTCGCGGACACGCTCGACCGTAAAGTTGGCGTCACCGGGGCCGAGGTGCGCGCTGCTCAGGCGTACAGTTCGCTCGAAGAGATGCTCGAACCCATCACCGAACAATTCCCACAGAAAACCGAGCAGGTGATGGCGCTCGTGCTGCGCCAGGCGCAGTTGGGGATCAAGCGCAAGGTCCAGGAGAAACTGGATGACCCCAAACAGAAAGAGCAATTGACGCAGGAAATCGCGCAGATGCAGACCGAGATGGAGAGCCTTCGCAAAGCCATCGGTCCCTACGTGATGACGTTCGTGCGCAGCGTGTTCCCCACGGGCGAATTGAATGTCTGGGGACGCCTGGAACTGCTCGCGGCGCAGGCCGGCCCGGTGGACGAGGCAGAGTGGAACAGAAGGGTGCCTGTCCCCCAAAAGACGCCCGCTGACGCGCCGAAGCGCAGCGTCTTCAGCGCAATTCAGGCCCAGGCGGACAAACCAACAAACACCCAGTCATGAAAACTCTTGCGAAGGTTGCAATTCAAACCTTCGCAAGGGTACAGAAATAACGTGGGCACGAGTGATGATTGCATGGGCCAAGTCAGGTACAGCCATGACACGAAAGACGCGGCAGCGCCGAACACACTGGCGTTGCCGCCTGACCTTGATGCCTACTTACCAGAGAAACTCCTCCTGCCTTTGCGCGAACCGCGCTTCAATCGGCGCGCGTGGGGCAATGCCCTGAATCACCTGCGCTCCTTGCGCTATCTGCTCTCGACCTACATTCCAAGCCACCTCGCGCAGGCCATACTGCGCCATCCCGTCACCGGGCAGCACTCCGGGGAATGGCTCGACGGCAGCCTGCTCTTCTCCGATGTGAGCGGCTTCACTGCCCTCTCCGAACGCCTCGCACATCAAGGCCAGGAAGGCGCGGAACAACTCACGCACGCCATCAACGCCTACTTCGAGCGCATGCTCGACATCCTCGCCTGGTCGGGCGGCATCCTCCTCAAATTCGCCGGGGATGCGCTGCTCGTCTACTTCCCCGCCGACCCAAACAGCGCACACGTGGCCTGGGCCGTGCGCGCCGGGCAGCGGATGATGCGCGCGATGGACGAGTTCTCCACCATCCCCACCGTCCTGGGCGCAGTGGCACTCAAGATGAAAATCGGCGTCAGCACCGGGAATTTCGCCGCGCTGAGTGTCGGTTCCGCCAAGCGGATGGAATACGTGATCCTTGGCGATCCCGTGACGCGCGTGATGGGCGCCGAAGGCGCAGCAACCGCCGGGCAGATCGTCGTCGACAGCACAACCTTCACCCACCTTGCCCCGACGCTGTTTACCGATCTTGGCGACGGCTTCTACGCAGTAGAAGAACAACCCGGCGAGAAGCTCGACGATTTCGAAATCCGTGCGGAAACCGGCCACGCACGGCCTGTCGAAGGCAGCAGCTTCACCCCCGCAGAGATAGCAGCGGACGTGCAACGCCTCGCCGATCAAATCGCGGCGCTGACCCCCTACTTACCCCACCCCCTGGTCGAACGCATCATCGACGCCGCCGGGCAGCGCCGCATCGAGAGCGAATACCGGCTGACGACGGTGCTATTCACCAACGTCACGGGCTTCGAGAACCTGCTCCCAGGCGATAACGCCCCACTCGACACCGTAACCGGGCCGATGAGCGATTACTTCAACGCACTGCACGCCATCGTCGCGCGCTACGACGGCGTCATCACCCGCATCGATCCTTACAGCAAAGGCTCGAAAGTTCTCATCCTCTTCGGCGCGCCCGTCGCCCACGAGGACGATCCCGAACGCGGAACGCGCGCCGCGTTAGAGATGATGGCGGAACTGGCAGCGCTCAACGCACGCTGGCAGCACGACACGCCCGTCATCCAGCAGCGCACCGGCATCACGCACGGATTGACCTTCGCGGGGCAGGCCGGGGCCGCTACCCGCCGCGAATACACCGTCATGGGCGACGATGTGAACCTCGCGGCGCGGCTGATGTCGGCAGGGACGCCGGGCCAGATCTTGCTCGCGCCATCAGTCTACGCGAAGGTTGCGGCGCGGTTCGCCATCACCGCGCTGCCCGCCATCCGCGTCAAAGGCAAGACCGACCCCATTTCCATTTATCAGGTGGACGGCATCGCGGAAGAGAACCCGCTGACCAGCCGCCTGCGCGATCTCGCACCAGTTTTCGGGCGCGAGGCAGAACTTGCGGCGACGCTCGAGGTGACGCGCAACGTACTCGCCGGTCGCGGGACGCGGCTCACACTGCGCGGTCCGGCGGGCATCGGCAAGAGCCACCTAGCCTACACCCTGGCAGCCCACGCGCTGAAGGTGGGTGCACAGGCAATTTCGGTCGAATGTCACGCCTACACCGTCGAGACACCCTATCACGTCTGGACGTCGCTGCTGCACACGCTCGCCGGCTTCACGGCAGACGAAAGCCCGCAGCAACGCAATGAGAAACTCGACGCCTGGCTGACCAATCTAGGGATGACCGACAATCGCGCCGTTGATGCGCTCTACACCCTACTCGACCTGAAAAATCCACACCCGCCATCCTTCATCCCTTCCCCGCCACAGGGGACAGGAACGCCCGCCGCTATCAAACCACCGGCGCGAGCGGGTCTCTTCGCGCAACTGGGGCAAAAAATGGCCGATGCGCCCGCCAAACCACGCAAGGGGCCTGCTGCGCCTAACCTTTGGAAGCTGGCGCAGGAACGCCAGGAAGCCGAACGGCTGAAATCCGATGGTGGGGCGATGTGGCAGCGGCTCGAAGCCCGCGTCACCGCCCGCGAGCGCGAACGCCTCTTCGCCGCCGTCGGTGCCCTCGTGGGACGCCTGGCGCAGCGTGCGCCGTTTGCCCTGCTCGTAGAAAACGCGCAATGGATGGATACGCTGTCCCAGGCATTGCTCGACGATCTGCAAACGCGCATCGGCGCATGGCCCGTGCTGATCGTGCTGGCAGAGCGCACGGAAGACGACGCCACAGGTGCCACGGACGCAAACACGTTCATTCTACGTCCCCTGGATGAATCAGGCACGCGCGATCTCGTCACATTTATGCTAAAGGCTGAGGAAACCGCCAACATCGCGGCGCTATGCCAGAGCATCCACCGTCACAGTGGTGGTAACCCGCTCTTCATCGAAGAAATCGTCCGCTGGATGCAGCGCACCGGGCGGATGACGCCCGACGCGGTCGAGGCCGGTTTGCACAGTTCGGACGTCCTGCAAGAACTCATCATCAGCCGGGTGGACAGCCTCCCGTACAGCGAGCGCGTCGCCGCCAAGGACGCCTCCATCGTCGGCGATGACTTCCAGGCCAGCGATCTGGAACCGCTGCGGGATGAGCGCACAGACGACACACGCCTCACCGCGTCACTGACCGGGCTGGAGACGGCGCAGATGGTGCTGCAAACGTCGCCCGCCGACGTCCACTACGCCTTCCGCCAGACACTCACCCGCGAGTTCATCTACAACAGCCAGCCTTTCGACAAACGCCGCACACAGCACGCCCGGCTCGCCGAATACCTGGAACAGCAGCACGCCTCAGTCCTCGCCGCCTACGCCGAACTGCTGGCCTACCACTATACGGCAGCGCAGCGATGGCTTTCGGCGGCGCGTTACCTGATCCTCTCCGGCGACAAGGCGCGGCAACGGTACGCCTTCCCCCAGGCTGCTGCCTGTTACCGGCGCGCCCTGGAGATGATCGAGCGCTTGCCGGTGGATCCGGCCCTGCCGGACATAGCCGCACACAAAATACACGCTTACACAGGACTCGGCGACATTGCTCTACTGACCGGCGATTTCGCGACAGCGGCAACCCATTACGACGCCGCTCGCGAGATTGCTGCGCCGGAGACGCCCGCTGTGCTGCTCGTCAAACTGGCGCTGGTACACCCCACGCAGGGGCAAGCCTCGGAAGCGGAACAGTGCGCGCGGGAGGCGTGGTCACTGTCGCCGGTAAGCGACGATTTGGCCGCGAGCGCCACCCTCGCCTGGCTGTTGTGGCGTGCGGACAGTCCCGCCGCATGTGAGTGGATCGACCACGCGCGCCCGTTGGCTGCAGATCCCACCGATCGGTGGACGGCGGGCGTCGCCGCGCTGCTCGACGACTTCGGCGGCGAATGGGATACCGCCCGGCGCGCCTACCTCGCACTCGGCCACACCGATGGCGCGGCGCTGGCAGCCTGCCGTCAAGGCGATCACGCCCTGCGCGACGGCGATATTGCGGCGGCGCTCGCCCTTTACGAAAGCGCCGCCGACCTGTGGAACCAAGAGGATGACGCGCCGGGATTGGCACTCGCCCGCTACCGCCAGGCCGAAGCTTACTGGCGCGCCGGGCAGAGCGCCGCCGCCCGCGCATCGCTCGAAACGGCTCTGGCGCTGCTTGGTGATGGCGATGAGGCGGATCGAGCAGTCATTTGCACGGCGTTGGATAGCGTCACAGAAGGCAGCGCGGCAGACTGGCCCGCGTGGCGCTGGCAGGCCTACGATGACGCTTGCCGCATTCTATTGTTATTTCCATTCTGAACTAGAATGAGTGTATCCCGTAATTATTCAGGTGTAGCGCTTGCCGACCACGAATAGGAGAACGAATAAACGAATCAAGGTCTCAACTAGACCAGATACTTGCGTCAGCCAGGTGTCCATTCGTTTATTCGTTAAGTATTCGTGGTCGGCCTACTTTGGACTACAAGGAGATCAAAATGACAGAGACCACAGGACTTAAAACCATTCTGATGTTTAGCCGTTTGCCCGAAGCCGCGCTCGATGAAGTCGCCGCCGCGCTCAAGCCCCGCGCGTTGGCCTCCGGGGACGTCCTCTTCACCATGGGCGATCCGGGCGACGAACTCTTCATCGTCAAGGTCGGGCGCATCGCCATCTACGCGCCGGATCCCGCGAAGCCGGGCGACGAGCGGCCTATCCGCATCTTCGAGGCGGGCGAAGCCCTGGGCGAGATGGCGCTCATCGACAACCAGCCCCGCTCGTTGAGCGCG
The DNA here is from genome assembly GCA_036845725.1 of Chloroflexota bacterium. Lineage (GTDB taxonomy): Bacteria > Chloroflexota > Anaerolineae > B4-G1 > SLSP01 > DSWT01. The sequence goes on along the minus strand of DAIUDK010000005.1, from coordinate 14,509 downwards.
CGCGCCGTAGACGCCGCCGAAGTTCACGTGCTGACCGGCGACGATTTCCGGCGACTGCTGCGCGCCTACCCCGACATGGCACTGGCGGTGATGGCCGGCCTGAGCGACCGCATCCGCTACACCACCGACTTCCTGGCCGAGGTGCGCAGGTGGATTCAGCGCGTCGCCGCCGGGCAATACGACCGCAGTTTTGCCGCCGGGCAGGGCTACCAGGACCACTCGCTGCAAAGCCTCGCTGCCGACTTTGCGCAGATGGCCGCCCAAGTGCAACAGCGTGAGGAAGAATTGCGCCGCGAAGTGCAGGAACTGCGCATCGAGATCAACGAGGCCAAGCGCCAGAAACAACTTGAAGAGATCACGGAAACCGATTATTTCCAGACGCTCCAAAGTAAGGCCAGCTCATTGCGCAGGCGAAGGTAATCTTTTGTCAATGGAATCTAACGGATATTTTTCCGTTTAATCCATTCAATCCGTTGAGGCCATTGTCAATGGAGGAATTTATATGCAATGTCCAGCATGTGGAACCATCAACCCGACCCAGGCCCGCTTCTGCATGGGGTGCGGCCTTAAACTGATCCAGGGCGTCGTCTGCGCGACGTGTCACACCCTGCTGCCGCCGCACGCGCGGTACTGCACGCACTGCGGGGCGTTTGTGGGACAACCGGGCGGACAACCTTACGAAGGTTCGGAAACCTTCGTAAGGTTAGTAGCGCCGGGACAACCGCAGCAACAGCCTGTTGCCGCGCCAGAGCCGATGCCTGCGACACCAGAAGTGCCACCCCAGGCGACCACAGCCCTTGCTCCACTGCCCGCAGCCCGCTCGCTGGATGACTTGCGCCCTTCATTGAAGCGCTATCTGCCCGACAAGTTCTACGAACCTCTGGAACGCCGCCCGAAAAGCCACGATTTCGATGTCGCACGCGACCATCTGGCCGATCTGCTCAAGACCATCAAAACTTACCTGCCGCAGCCCGTCTGGATGTACCCGCAGCCCGCCGGAGAACCGCGCGGCGGCATGGAACGCGGCGTGTTCCTCTTCGGCGACGTATCCGGCTTCACCCCGCTCTCCGAGGCCCTCAAGCGCGTGCCCGGTGGGGCGGAGCGCGTCGCCGAGATCATCGACAGCCTGTTCACCGAACTGGTGCGCGCTTTGTTCGACCACGGCGGCGTGCTGCTCAAGTTCGGCGGCGACGCGCTGCTCGGCGTCTTCCCCGCCACCACCGACGATGAAATGCGGACGAACGCGCTCAAGGCGTCCCAGGCAGCCCTGGCGATGTTGGAGGTGATGAAGCAGGACAAGTACGCCGCCATCGAAGCCGCTGGAGAAACGCGCGCACTTCTGATCAAATGCGGCATCTCCGCCGGGCCGTACTTCGCCGCCCACATCGGCGTGCCGCCCAATCCGCGCTACAACGACGAAAACGGCCTCATGGCCTACGTCACCACCGGACACACCGTCAACCTTGCCGAAGAAGCCGAAGGCCACGCCAATCCCGGCGAGGCCGCGATGACCCGCAGCACCTACGAACTCCTCGGCGACATCATCACCGTGGACGCCGTCACCAAAGAGCCGGATGACGATTACGTGCGGCTCGTCGCCGCGCCGTCCGCCGGCCAGGACGCGCTCATCCGCGCCGTCTGGCAGGAGCCACCCGCGGGCGACGTCCAGCAGCAGCTCACCTACCTGGTCGACCGCCTCGACCGGCTCACGCCCTACCTCTCCGACGAACTCGTCGTCCGCATCAAGGACAATCCCGGCAGCGCCCGCATCACGCCCGAATACCGCCCGGTCACGTCGATGTTTGTCAACTACAAAGGCATCAGCGCACTTATCGACAAGCTTGGCGACACGTCCCCCGACACGATCACCAAACAGCTCAACGACTACTTCCGCTATATGGCCGAAATCGTCCAGGGATACGGCGGCACGCTGGCGCGCATGGACCAATACGCCATCGGCGACCGCCTGGTGATCTTCTTCGGCGCGCCCATCGCCCACGACGACGACCCCGCACTCGCCGTCTACGCGGCGCTGGACATGCAGCAGGCCGTGCGCAAGCACTTCAGCGCGCTGCGCACCTCGGCGGGCGTCTTCCGGTTCGAACAGCGCATCGGCGTCAACACCGGCTTTCTCTTCTCCGGCAACGCCGGCGCGCTCAACCTGCGCCAGGAATACACCCTCATGGGCGACGACATCAACATGGCCGCCCGCCTCATGTCCTATGCGAAATGGGGCAGCGTCTACATCAGCAACAAAACCGAAGAGCAAGTGCGCGCCCACTTCACCCTCAGCGACCGCTTCGACCTCAAGGTGAAGGGCAAGCAAATTCTCATCCCCACCTACGAAGTTCTGGGCAAACGCGAGGAAATTGGGGCCACGCGCGGGCTAGCGGGCAGAATCGCGCCGCTCACCGGGCGGGATACGGCGCTCGAAACCCTGCGCGCGCGGGGGAACGATCTGTTGCAGAACAAACGCGGGCAAATCGTTACTGTTTTTGGGGACAGTGGCCTGGGCAAGTCCCGGCTCAAGCGCGAGTTCAAAACCTGGCTCTTCGAGCAACCTGGGACCGGGGACCTCCTCTGGGTCGAAGGGCAGTCCATGTCGTTCAGCGAACCGCTCAACTACTGGCTCGCGGCCCACATCCTGCGCGGCGTGTTACGGCTGCCCCCCGACGCCACCCAAGAAGACATCCTCTTCACGCTCTGGGAACGCGGCGAGGCGCTGCTCGATGCAGAAGCCATGGACGCCATCCCCTTCCTGGCGCACCTTATGGGCCTGGAACTCGGCGAGGAATGGGCCTGGGTCACAGAACTGGCCCCGAAAATTCGCCAGAAACAGACCTTCTGGGCCGCCGTGCAATTCTTCGCGGGACTGGCGAAACAGCACCCGCTGGTCATCGCGTTGGACGATCTGCACTGGGCCGACGAGGCGTCGCTGGCGCTGTTCGAAGAGCTGATGAGCGTCGCCGACCGCGCGCCGTTGATACTGTTGCTCGTCTCCCGCGTGATCCGCGACAAGGGCTGCTGGCGTCTGCGCGACGCCGCCGCCGGCAACTACCCGCACCGCTTCACCGAAATCACGCTCAAACCGCTCGCTGAAGACGACACGCACAGCCTGTTAGCCGCCCTGCTGCCGGGCGCGCACTTCGAGTCGCGCCTGTATGCCGACATCATCGAGAAAGCCGCCGGCAATCCCTTCTACCTGGAAGAGGTTGTCCGCACGCTACAGGACAGCGGGGCTGTCGTGCAGAACACAGACGGCTCGTGGACGGTCGTCTCCGACAAAGTCGCCGCCATCCAGGTGCCGAGCACGCTGCACGCCGCAATCGTCGCCCGCATCGACCGTCTGGCCGAAGACAGCCGCCAGGCGCTGCAAAAAGCATCCGTCATCGGGCGGCAATTCCAGTTGGCCGTGTTCCGCGAACTGGCCAAAGCCGACGAGCAAATCGATGCGTGGCTGGCGGAGCTGGAGCGCGGCGGCTTGCTGCGCCCTGAGTACGCCGCCGACGCCGACTACGCTTTCCCCGACACGCTCGTACACGAGGTGGCCTACAACAGCCTATTGGTGAAACACCGCCGCGAGTTCCACCGCTCGATCGGCAAAACGCTAGAATCGCTCTACGCCGACAAGCTGGAAGCGCACTGCGACCTGCTGGCCTACCACTTCCACCGCAGCGACGACGACGAAAGCGCCGTCAAATACCTGGACATGGCCGCCAAGAAAGCGCGCAACGAATACGCCAACCTCACCGCCATCGAACGCTACAAGGAACTGCTGGAACGCCGCGAACAGCAGGGCGATCAAAAGGGCCAGGCCAGCGCCCTCTACCAAATGGGTGTGCTCGCCTACGAAATCGGTGACTACGCGCAAGCCAAGCCGTGGTTGGAGCGCGCGGTCGCCCTGTACGAAGCCGGCGACGACCCGGCCAACATGGGTTGGAGCGTGATGTACGTCGGCATGATCGATCTCAAGCAGGCTAACTACGACACCGCCATCCAGCATCACACGCGCGCGCTCGAATTGGCCGAGGCGCGCGGCGACTCGTTCCAGGCGGGCATCCACATGACCAACCTGGCGCGCGTCCTGTGGCGGATGGGCGCTTACGCACGGTCGCTGGAGATGTTCGAGAAATCCCTACTCCTGAAGCAGCAAAACAACGATCTCACCGGGCAGGGCTTCGCGCACTTCTACATGGCGCTCATCCACATCGACCAGGGACGCGATGCCGAGGCGGAGGCGGCGTTGCAGGCTTGCCACACGCTCTGGGAACAGGTCCCCAACAACGCCCGCGTCATCAGCTACTACCACCAGGGCATGGGCCTGCTCGCCCTGCACCGCGAACAGTGGGAACAGGCCGTGGAGCATTTGCGCCAGGCGCTCGACCTCAGCGAGAAACTGGTGCTCAAAGCCGAGATCATCGAGAACCTGTCGTATTTGGGACGCGCCTATCTGGGACAAGGGGATCAAGAGGCGGCGCTCGACGTCTCGCAACGCGCCGTCACGCTGCTGGCGACGCAGAAGGACGTCGAGGAGGCGCAAAAGATCGCGCTGAACCACGCCATCGTGCTCAATGCACTTGGAGCGCCGGAGGCGGAAACATTCCTCCGGCAGGCCGATGATGAAATGCAAAACCAAGCCAGCCGTCTGAGTCGTGAAGAGGATCGCGCGGTCTTCTTGGAACAGGTCAAGGTCAACCAGGAGATTAACGCCTTTATACGTACACGCGCCGAATAGGAGAAGGGCCTATGTTGCCGGGTAAATTGACGTCCGCAGAACTCGAACATCTGCTTTACGCGGAACTTGATACCATTGCGTCTGCCGCGCCGGTAGACGAGCTACATCTCTTGCGGATGATGCCGGAGACCGCTCGCCAGGCTTTGATGCAAGCGATGTCCGAGCGGACCTACGCGCGCGGTGACGTGATCTTCCACGAAGGCACACCCGGCGACGTCGCTTATCTCGTTTGGGCCGGAAAGGCACTCGTCATCAAAGGCGGCCTGGATTCGCCCACCATCCTGGGGTATCGTGGTCCGGGCGACATCCTGGGGGAGATGGCGCTGCTCGAAAATCGGCCACGCTCGGCTTCAGTCATCGCACTGACTGACCTGCGGCTGCTTCAAATCCACAAAGCAGACTTCACCCGGCTGCTCAGCGACGTCCCCTCCCTCAGCGTCGAAATTATGGCGACGATGAGCGCCCGGTTGCGTGATGCCGACATCATCCGCGACGCGACAACACAGGCGGGGCACCGGCTCGAAAACCAGGTTTCGGTCCTGAAGACCCGCGAACAGGAATTGCTCGATCTCCAACGGATGCACCAGGAGACCGTCGATCTCATCATCCACGACCTGCGCAACCCGCTTGGCATTATGATTAACGCACTCGAGTTGCTCGATATCACCCTACCACCCGAAATCCATGAAGATAACCGGCAACTCCTCGAGATGGGACGTTCAGCCCATGGACGGATGAAACGGCTGGTCGATACACTGTTGGATACATCGCGCCTGGAATCAGGAGAAGCTCGCCTGAATCTAGAAGAGACACACATCACAAACCTTGTTCAGAGCGCTGTCAGTACAATGGCGTTGGCTTCAATCCGAAGAGACGTGCACTTCGACACACACATCCAGGATAAATTGCCGGCTGTTATGCTAGATACAGAACGCATCGAGCGCGTGATGTGCAACCTGCTGGACAACGCGGTCAAGCACACACCCAGAGGCACAGTCACCATCGCCGTGGCACTGGAAGGGGATTACATCATAGTGAGTGTAAATGATACAGGATCGGGCATCCCACCCACAGAACGCGAGCGCATCTTCGCGCGTTTCACGCAAGTGGAAAGGGAAGAGACACAGCGGCGCGGGTTTGGTCTGGGGCTGCGGTTCTGCTACCTAACGGTACAAACCCACGGTGGCAATATCTGGGTGGAGACAGGAGATGACGGCATCGGCAGCAAGTTCGTGTTTACGCTGCCGGTGAGTAAAGCGTGAAAGAACGGCCTTAATTTTCGAGAAGTGCTTCGAGTCGCCGGATATTTTTTTGTTTTCCGGCATCGCGTAGTTCGCGCGCGGCTTCAGTGAAGTAAGTGTGATTCGACAAGAAATTCAACTGCCGCCGGTACCAATCCTTGAGTGAGATCGACGCTCCATAAGCAACCAACTCAGCATACAGATCGTGGCTGGTGTCAAGATAGTCTTCACGTCCAAGCGAATCCAGATCAGCATCGCAAATCAGCTCTTCCAGAAAGGTCTGCGGCGCTTGCGGCATCCTGGTCGCCATGATCATTCTGGCAACGGCCCCAACCTGATCGGGGTTATAGCCAAAATCGGGTAGTGTCTCCCGGGCAAGGGCCGCCCCAATCGGCTCATTGTTTGCATACTGTTCCATGTAGCCCATGTCGTGATACAGGACGGCGGTACGCAGCAACAGTAAATCGTCTCCATTCACACAGGCTAACGTCGCCAACCGCTCAACCGCCGGCAAGACGTCAGCCGAGGTGTGCCGGATACTATGATAACACAGTTCCGGCGGTAAACCGCACGCCAACCGCGCCAATGCATACGCCTTTACGCCTTCCCAATCTGGCTCACCCACAATGACACACTCCACACCCCCTGAGAAGAAAAAGCAGCGCCCTGTGACAGGGCACTGCTTGTCACTATTGGACCAACCGATACCCGACCTAACCGTGGCGGAGGACGGCCTGCGCCGCCGCCAACCGCGCTACGGGAATGCGAAACGGGGAACAGCTTACATAGTCCAAACCGGCGCGGTAACAGAAATCGATAGAGTCAGGATCGCCACCGTGCTCGCCGCAGATCCCCACCTCGAGACTGGGATTGACGGCCCTACCTTCCTCAACACACATCCTGACCAGCCGCCCCACCCCCACCTGATCCAGCGATTGGAAGGGGTTCACGGGCAGGATACCGCGCTCGACGTACTGAAGCAGGAACTTGCCCTCGGCATCGTCACGGCTGTAACCATAGGTCATCTGAGTGAGGTCGTTGGTCCCGAAGGAGTAGAACTGCGCGTATTCGGCGATCTCCGTAGAGGTCAGGGCCGCGCGCGGCACTTCGATCATCGTCCCGAACATAATCGGCACTTCGATGCCCTCTTCTTCCATCACCTGCTTGGCGACGGTTTCCAGCTTCTCGCGTTCGAGCTTCAGCTCGTTGACGTGACCGACGAGCGGGATCATAACCTCAGGATGCACATCCACGCCACGCTTGGCGCAGCGGCACGCTGCCTGAACGTAGGCACGCGTCTGCATTTCGGTGAGACCTGGGTACATGATGCCGGCGCGGCAACCACGCAAGCCCATCATCGGGTTCACTTCCCACATCCCGGTGACAGCCTCCAACATGCGCTCCTCTTCCTGTAATTCCTTTGAGTCAGGTGCAGTGATGCGCAGCTTGGCGACCTTCTCGATCAGCTCGTGATACGGTGGCAAGAATTCGTGCATAGGCGGATCGATAAGGCGCATGATTACCGGCTTACCGTCCATCGCGTCGAACAAATCTTCGAAGTCCTGCTCCTGGAAAGGCAACATCTCGTTCAGAGCCTCGTCGCGGACACTTTGCTCCTTCGCCAGGATCATGCGCACCACGGCGTCGCGGGCGCGCGGATCGAAGAACATATGCTCGGTGCGGCACAGGCCAATGCCGTCGGCACCAAAGGTCACCGCGCGGCGTGCATCCACACCCACGTCGGCGTTGGCGCGAACGCCGAAGCCCTTCTCATGGCGGATCTCGTCACCCCAAGAAAGCAGTTTTTGCAGATCAATCTGATCCTCATATTGAGCGCGCACGAGGGGGACAGTCCCGGCAAACACTTCACCGTTAAACCCATCGATGGAGATGGTGTCGCCTTCTTTAACGACGATGCCGCCGGGTGCAGTGAGTTGCTCGCGACCAACGGTGATGTCTTCACAACCAGCCACACAGGGGATGTTGTTCCCGCGCGCGACCACAGCGGCGTGCGAGGTCGCACCACCTTTCTGCGTCAAAACACCCTTCGCCACCAACATACCGGGCACATCGTCGGGGTTTGTCTCCGGGCGGACCAGAATGACCGCCTGGCCCTCAGCTACCGCTGCCTTAGCACGCTTTGCATCGAAGATCGCCACACCCACAGCCGCGCCGGGGGAAGCGTTCAAACCTTTCGCCAGCAGTGTCTTTTCCACCTTGGGATCGAAGGTATCTCGCATCAGCATTTCAACGTCTACCGGCTTAACACGCATCACAGCCTCTTTCTTGGTGATGAGGCCCTCTTCAGCCATATCCACCGCAACCTTCACCGCCGCTGGGGACGTGCGCTTGCCGTTACGGGTCTGGAGCATCCACAGCTTACCACGCTCGACGGTGAATTCCATGTCTTGCATATCGCGGTAGTAATGCTCCAGCATGTCGACAATCTGCGTATACTGTTCGTAAACCTCGGGCATCACGTCCTTCAGGCTGGCGATTTTCTGCGGGGTGCGAATGCCGGCAACGACATCTTCACCCTGCGCATTGATGAGGAACTCGCCATATAGTTTGTTTTCACCAGTCGAGGGGTTGCGGCTGAAAGAAACACCGGTCGCCGAGTCATTGCCCATATTGCCAAAGACCATCGTGCAGACATTCACTGCGGTACCCCAAGTGTGGGGAATGCCTTCGTGTTCGCGGTAAACGATAGCGCGCTCGCCGTTCCAGGAATTGAAGACGGCCTTGATGGCAGCTTCAAGCTGCTTGTACGGATCGGTGGGGAAATCCTGGCCAAACCTGGCCTTATACATGGCCTTGTATTCGTTGACCAACCACTTCAATCCGGCGAGACTGACATCGGTATCGAGTTTTACACCCTCTTTCGCTTTCAGCTCATCCAGTTTTTCCTCAAAATGCTCGCGCTTGTATCCCATCACGATATCGGAGAACATCGTGATAAAGCGGCGATAGGCATCGTAGGAGAACCACTCGTTGCCGGTCAGCTTTTCCAACGCGGCGCGGGTATCATCGTTCAAGCCAAGGTTAAGGACGGTATCCATCATCCCCGGCATAGAGAGACGCCCACCAGAACGCACCGAAACCAGAAGCGGATTTTGGGGATCGCCAAACTTTTTGCCGGTCTGCGCTTCGATGTCCTTCATTGCTTCAAGGGTCTGTTTCCACATTTCCCCTGGAAACTCACCTGAGTCCATATACGCAACACACGCTTCCGTCGTGATGGTGAAACTCGGCGGTACAGGAGCTTTCGCGGCGGTCATATCGACCAGACCGGCACCCTTGCCACCAAAAAGGGCCTTCATTTCATCAAGAGAAGGGGCGTGCCCTAACAACTTAGCATACTCTTCCTTGCCATTACGTGATAAATATACCCACTGCTTACTCATACTTCATTTTCCTCCACAACTTGATTATTCATAACTGAATTATTATACTTGAAAGCGCGTTAAAAACAAGATAATCTGCTACAAAAGTACTGGAACCTGCACAGAACCACCATTCTGCCGCACGTTGGTCACACTGCGACAGTTTGCGCTACGGATTTTGTTGACTTGCCACCACGCGTCGTTGCAGCACGTACCAGTCAGCGATGGTGCGAAAACGGTCGCCCGTCCGCATCAGCGGCCCCATTTGATCGCCGTTCACGCGAACGTCGATTGCATACGTATAGACCGGCACATAAAGCGGAATTGCCGGAACCTCAGTCATAAACAACTGCTGAAACTCGGAATAGAGTGCAAGCCGCTGGTCCGGCTGGACTATGATGCGCGCCTGCTCGATGATTTCACTGATGCGCCGACTCTGAAAACCGGTGTAGTTCTGCCCCTGGCCCGGCAACGCCTGCGTCTCATGCCACAATGGATAAGGGTCGGGATCCCCAGGGATGATTAAATGCACCAGCGCCGCGTCATAGCTGCGCGATTCGAGCAATCCGGTGAGCGCCAATGATGGCACAGCCTGCACAGTCGCCGAGACCCCAATGCGTGCCCACTGCTCAACAATTTCTCGCGCCACTGCCAAATCCTGGTCATCGTTCGATGAAAGCAGCGCAAAGGCAAGCGGAGTCCCTGCAGCATTGCGCAGCGGCTCGGCGGTAGTGGCGCGCCGCCAACCGGTCTGATCCAACAATTCCAACGCCCGTTGAGGATCGTAGGCATACGGCGGAACATCTGTGGTGTTGTAAGCCCAGGTACCAGGCAACAGTGGCGTCTGGGGAATAACGGCCTGCCCCATCAACACGGCGTCCACGATGGCCTGGCGATCCAAAGCGTAGAATAGCGCCTGACGCACTTGGGTATTATTGAATGACAGTGTATCGGTCACCGCCCCATTGAAATACAGCATCACCATTTCCGAGGTCTCTGCAGAGTGCAGCTTCAGGTTTTCATCAGCAAAGGCCTGTGGCAGCACATCCAACGTGATCCGCGACACGCCTTCCACGACACCGTCCTGGTAGGCTTCGAAAGCTGCCCGCGCCGTCGGGTAAAAGCGCAGGATGATATTTTCCAGATACGGCTCCGGGCCATAATAACGCGGGAAGCGCTTGAAGGTCAACATAGTGATCTGCCCCTGTTCGGTCTGCGCCTCAGTCAATCGAAATGGTCCGGTACCAATAGGTTGGCGGTTGAAATCGAGATTGGGCAAATCGGCGGCACGGATGCCGCTCAACTGGTGCATAGGCAGCAGTCCAACGGTGGTGTAATCCAGGAAGGGCGCATAAGGTTCCTGCAGGACAAATTGCACGGTGTAGTCGTCCAGTTTGGTGGCTTCGACTGAGCGCCACAGCGCACCGATATCGGGCCGGCCAGGATAGTCAGGGTCCTGCAGCAAATTTATAGTAAAGAGAACGTCATCGGCAGTGAAATAAAAACCATCGTGCCAGAGGATGCCAGAGTTGAGGCTGAATGTATACGTGATCCCGCTTGGGTCGATATCCCAGCCGGTTGCCAGGTCCGGCTCCACCGCACCGGACATGCCAATGCGCGTCAGGCCACTGAAGACCAATGCCACGACATCGCTGTCGGCGTCATTGTAGAAGCTGAGCAGGGGGTTAAGAGATTGTGGATAGCCTCCCACGCTTTCGATGTACGTGCCACCGTTTGCCGGGCGAAATTCGGTGGTATACGTCGTCGCCATATAAGCGAGAATCATCGCGGTGAGCAGAAAGCCCACCCCGACCAGAAGCATTTGCCAGCCAATTCGACGGAACATAACGTTAAGCGCAATACACAGAAAAAGGACGAAGAGGAAAAAGAGAAAAGACCCTCCCTAGGGAACTCCCCCTAGTGGACCCTCCCCCGCACGCCCAGCTCCGTCCTTTTTGAAAGGCAAACGATTATCCAACCAGCAATACGTTTGTTACCGCAACGAGAAAAAACAAGATCGAAGCCCCTACAGTTAGCCGGAACAGCAATAGTTCTGGGCCACGCCGCTGACGAATCAGATTGGTCTGCGAGCCGCCAAAAACGCCTCCCATACCACTACTGCGCACCTCAAAAAGGACCAAAATGGTGAGCACAACCCCCAACAGGATTTGTACAATATTCAAATAAGTCTGCATTTTTTGATCAACCTCCGGGTTCAGGTAGGCGGATTATAACACGCTACACCAAAATGACAATGTGAAAGGATGCGAGGTGGGACGCAGGAGTACTCGAGCCAATCTCTAACCGTGCCCGCGTGCGCTCCTGCAGTGGCACGCAGGAGACCGGCGACCACGATAAACGTAGAGGCGTGACGTTGTCGGCACTCAGGCGGGACTATGCAATTCGGGCATAGAACAGAGGTAGAGGCTCGACCGGATCGGGTGAAAAAGTTAGAGCGCGCAGAGCACGGTGCACGGCCTCGTCGCGTTTGGCGGTATCGGTGGCGTGGATGGTGAACAGCGGCGCGTCAGCCTCGATCCTGTCGCCCACTTTGCAGTGCATCACGATCCCCACGCGATAATCGAGGGTATCGCCCTTCCTCTCACGGCCCCCGCCCAAACCAAGAGCGACCATGCCGATTTCGTCCGCACGCACGCTGGCCAAATAGCCACTCTGGGGCGACGGAATGGTTTCGATCAGTGCCGCCTGCGGGAAGCGATCAGGCTCGTCCACGTAGCGCACATCCCCACCCTGCGCGACAATCAACTGGCGGAATTTCTCCCATGCCTGGCCTGAGGCAATGGCTTCCGTCACTTGCGCCACACCCGCTTCAAGCGTGTCGGCCTTCCCGCCCAAACCCAGCAACTCGGCCGCAACGACGGCGCAATGCTCGCGAAAATCCTGCGGGCCATGCCCGTGTAGCACGTCGATGGCCTCGCGAACTTCGATGATATTGCCGACCGCATAACCCAACGGCTGGTTCATATCCGAAATAAGTGCGGTCACCTTGCGTCCAAGCGTCTCCCCAATACGCACCATCGCTTCAGCCAACGCCCGTGCGGAGTCCAGGGTTTTCATGAACGCGCCGCTGCCCACTTTGACGTCCAACAGGATAGCGTCAGCACCTCCGGCGATTTTCTTGCTCATGATCGAACTGGTGATCAACGGCATACTGGGCACGGTACCGGTTACGTCTCGCAAAGCGTAGAGCTTGCCGTCGGCAGGGGCGAGATTGGCCGATTGCCCGGTAAGTACGATACCGATTTGGGCCAATTGGGCCTTGAATTCGGCCACACTGAGGTCTGCGCGATAGCCGGGAATGGATTCCAGCTTGTCCAACGTACCGCCGGAAAACCCAAGCCCACGTCCCGACATCTTTCCCACCGGCAGGCCGCACGCCGAAACCACAGGAGTGACCACCAGGCTCACTTTGTCGCCGACGCCACCGGTCGAATGTTTATCGACGACAAAGGCTGCAACATCCTTCAAGTCCAACACCTCACCAGAATACGCCATCGCCAACGTCAGATCACCGGTCTCCCGGTCGTCCATCCCCCGTAACATAATCGCCATCAGCAATGCCGACGCCTGATAATCAGGAATCGTTCCATCCGTGTACCCCTGGATGAAAAAGTTGATTTCCTCCGTCGTTAGCGATCCGCCATCCCGTTTCTTCTCGATCAATTCCACCATGCGCATAAATTCACTCTCCATTAATCAAAGCGGTGCAACGCACTGAAAACCACACGCAATTCCGTGCGTTGCACCTTGCTATCCAGGCTGAAGTCGAACAAATTCCCTGTAATCAATCTTCTATTGTATAGAAAACCACTCCGATTGTCCCAGGGCCGACATGGGTACCGACCACTGGGGTCAGTATTGTGTTATACATAACCTCTGGGGAAAAAGTCTCTTTAAGCCATCCCTCCACCAGGTCTGCGTCACTGCCGGCCTGGGAATGGATCACCGCTATCTCCGCCAGATGCCGGCCATCGACACGCTCTTTGACGATTTCCACCACCCGTTGCAAAGATTTGCGGCGCATGCGCACTTTCTCCAATGGCATCACCTTGCCCTCTTCAAGATGCAAGACCGGCTTAAGATTGAGCGCTGTCCCCAACAGGCGCGCTGCCCCACCGATGCGACCACCACGGTGCAGGTATTCTAACGTATCCACGGCAAAGATGATGTGCATGTTGTCGCGGACGCGCAGCACCTGCCCAACTCCGGTCTCGAGAGACTGTCCCTCGCGCGCGGCACGAGCCGCAGCCAACACCTGCATCCCCAATCCCATCGACGTCGAACGGGAATCGATTAACTCGATATGCAAGTGTGGCAGATCGGCTTTCGCTTGTATCGCCGAAGCTAACGTCCCGCTCAGCTCCGCGGAGATAAAGATACCCATAATGCTCGTCGTCTGGTATTTCTCCGCTACACTCTGAAAGAACTCCATAAACGCTCCGGGCGAGGGCTGTGACGTCGTAGGGAAAACCCGGCGCTCCTGGAGCCATTTATAGAACGTCGGGGTGTCCAAGGTGACACCATCCAGATACGTCTCCTCACCCCAATGCACGGTCAGCGGGATTATCGGTATGTCATACTCAGAGACTAACTCCGGTGGTAAATTTGCCGTACTGTCTGTCACTACCACAAAACGATTCATTGGTTTCTCCTTACGCATAAGAACTGAAGAATAAAAAAGACTACAGCCTGGCAGCATCCCTGTACTATAAACGACAAAGCCTAGATGACAAGGCGCGTCACGAATATACCCAGGGTTTTTATCACTCCCCTGGCACAACATGTCTAAATATCTCTCAGCGGCCGAGAATGATAAGGCCCTATGAATAAACCAATATGTATTATACTAAATATGTCAAATGTGGTACAATAACAATCAAAGGTAAAACTCACGCGATTGATAAGGAGTGCAGATGCCTAAAATACTCGTTGCTGATGATGACAAAGTGATGCTTGGATTGCTCAAAACGCTTATGGAAATGGAAGGCAACGAAGTCGTGACCGTAACGCGGCCCGAAGATATTTTACCGGCCGTTCAAGAACAGAAACTGGCCTTGATTTTGATGGATTACCATCTGGCCGGCGGCAATTCCATGGAGGCATTGCGCACGTTGAAAAACGATGCAGCG
>DAIUDK010000004.1:0-89225 GCA_036845725.1 Chloroflexota bacterium | reverse complement strand
CTCGCCCCACAATATCGCTCCGGGCGCGTTCCTGATTCGCGCGCAGCCGAGTCTCTTCCAGCAGACGCGCGTTGTCCAGTGCCAGATCCAACTGCTCCACTACAAACTGTGCCAACTGGATCTGCTCCTGGGCCCACGGTACGGACTTTTCGAAGGAGAGCACGCCTATCTTGCGGTTTTGGATGCGGATCGGCGCTAACAGGAGATGCCGCCCGGTATCCGTAACCTGCGTGGTGACGTCCGCCAACGCCTCAACGGCCGCAACATCGGACGCCGTCCCGACCTCGACCGGGTAAACAAAGCCCGAATCGAAGGTGTAACCAATCTGCATCTGCCGGCGTGCCAACGCCTGCCGCCAGGCGCGCAGCGCGTCTTGTTCCTGATAGCGTTCCAAACGCTCTAGCGCAGCCGTTGTCTCCTCCAGTGAGAACGCATTCGCCACTGCAACGGACAGGCCGTCGGACAGGATACGCAACACGGTCACGTCTTCCTCCGTAAAGGCTGCGACCACGTGGGTTTGAATGTCCAACACCCCGATGATCGACTGCCCCCGAGCGATCAATGGCAAGCTTACCTCCGACCGCGTATGCGGCAGATCGGGGTTATTAAACCAGACGGCATCCTCACCGACGTTGAACGCCAGGCGAGGCACCCCCGTCTCGGCGACATACCCCACGATGCCCTGCCGGCCTACACGCAACCGGTGCCCTCGCGCCAACATACGCTGTCCACCTTCCGAGGAGGCAGCGCGTAGAACAGCCCATTCGCTGTGCGGATCGACGAAGAAAATACCGACGTGATCGTACCCCAGACGCTCGGAAATCAAACGCACGGCAGTGTCCAACAACTGCTGCATATCCGGGATCGAGGCAATGGCATGGTTCAGTTCGGCAATCGTCCTGAATTGCCCGGCGCGTTTCGCCAGCTCGTCCGTACGCTCGGCAACCCTTCTTTCCAGCATACGCTGTGTCCCGCGCAAATCCTGGCCAATTTGCCGGGTGCGGGCCAGGCTTTGCTGCACACTGCTCATGCTCAGGTAGATCACAAAACCGGCCGAAAACACCAGCATTAGCAAAGCAAATGCACGGATCAGATAATAAAAGAGATCAAAAGACATACTTGACGTGGTCGCTACAAAAACGTAGTTAGACAGAATCGCGAGCGCGCCATAGTATAGCAAGACACCGAACGCCATACGCACCGCGCTCACCGGCCGCAAAAACATGCCAGCCAATGTCACCGGCCAAAAGAAGAGCAGCCAACCCGGAGAATTGACGCCATCAAAGACCAAAACGGCTAACGCAATCCCGATGAAGTTGATCCATACAAAGGCCCGGGACACAGAAGACACATATCCCTGCCTGACACGATAGAAACTGATGATGGATAAAGGTATAAAAGCTAGTGGGAAAGCCGTCCCCAACCACCCTATAAGCGGGTTATCGAACAAACCGCGCAAGGTAGCAATCACAAAGATTAACACCAATGTCAGGGACAGGGCAAACGTCAGTACCATCATCACGCAGAAGAGGCGTCCCAAACGCGCTTCTTCCTCGTCGAGAACGTCGACGGTCACAAAGCGTTCCCATGCCGTCGCTATAGCCGCCTTTTGTTCAGTCCACGATTTCATCATAATCGATTCCTCATCACAGTGTCGATTCTCGTCCCACCGGAGTCCTTATTGAGCCTCTCCCTGCTCGCTCAGCGTCAAATACGCCGAACCGCGCTCGGCAGCGAAGGCCCGGCCCAGCTCGCTCAACGCGCGCTCCAAGACCGCCTCGATCTCTACGGCTTCACGGATGCGCCCCGTGATCTCGCCCGCCATCTGCTCGCGGGCTGCACGGCGCGTGGTTTCGTCAAGCAAACGCAAGTTCTCCAACGTCTGCGCCAACTGATCGGTCACACTCGTCACCAGCGCCAACTCATCCTCACTCCAGGCCTCACTGCCCTCACGGCGCACACCAAGCGCACCGATCAATTGCGCGCGCGTCCCCGAAGCAATGGGCAGCGCCAGCTCTTGTGTCTCAACCGTCACATCCTTGGAATGTACCGTCCGCGTCATCGGCGGGAGCCAGGCTTCTTCGTCTACCTCAACCCGGGTCGTGTCACCGGCCTCGTCGGCGCGATAACGATACCCGCCAGGCGCGTGCTTGGCGGCCATCAGTCCCTCCCAGGATTGGCGCACGTAAGTCTGCTGCACTCTCTGCGCCTCATCAAGCGCCGTTACCAAACTGGCAACCGTCGTATTGATGTACTCGCCCAGGCGGATCAACTCCGGCGGCAAGTTTGGTCGTTTGCTCACTATGCTCAAGTCCAACGAGGCTCTGTAGTTTCCGGAAGCGATATGCTCCAGGAAAGTCACATATTCCTGGGCCACCTCCTGAAGTTGCTGCGCCGTTTCAAGCGTCTGCTGTTGCGCCGTGCGCTCGGCAAGAGCGGCGACCTCGGCCTGTTGACTTATAACGACCAATGATTCCTCACGCTTTCGCGCAGCACTGAGAGAAGCCTGCACAAAAGTAACAAATTGCTGGTTGACTGCCACCATCACGGCAGCCGCCACGACGAAAATCGCTACCCAGATCAACCGCGAGGCGAGTTCTGGCATCTGGTAAGGCGTGATCACGCCCAGAGCCTCCACGATCACAAACGCCACATAGAGGACGATATGAACCGCAATGGTGACATAGGCATACCGCCAGCCACCAGCCTGTCCAGCGATCAACACGATCAGTGGCAAGGTCAAAACCACCGGTCCCATCGTCCCATTGATGAAATAGACGGCCACAAAAAGGATCAAGGTCAGACCCGTGATGCAGAGTCGCAAGGCGAAGTCGAAGTGCCCCCGCGCGAGCAGCCGCACCACAACCAACATAGCGAGCATCGCAATCACGTCAACGGCGATCAACGAAATAGGAAAGTTAGGGACGAGAAACAAAGCGACCAGATAACCCAACAAGAAGACAGTGAATGCCGTGAAGGCAATCCAACCGACAGCACGCAAAAAACCGACACGCCGCGCCCGATCTTCAGTCAGCGTGTCGTCAGTGGTAAATGTCTCAGGCCATGCTGATTCCACGTTAGTCATGAGTTTCACCCTCCTCACGGGGCAATAAAATATTCTCCGGCCCCAAACGCGCGACCATTTCGGAAGCGTTCAGAACGCGCGCGATTTCCTGGACAGCGCGTTTCACTGCATCTTCGATGGTGGAGGCGGAACGAATGTCGTCGATGATCTGGCGCGTGCGCTCCTCGCGCGCGGCACGGCGTTGGGTCGCTTCCAGCAAGCGCGCGCTCTCCAGGGCCTGGCCCAACTGCTGCGCGATGGATTGAATCAACGCCAGGTGATCCGCCGAACTGCGCCATGCCCCCTCAGGGTCCTCGACACCGAGCACGCCAATCACCTGACCACGCATCTCGATGGGAACGGCAAGTCCCACTCGTTTGTCCGCGCCAGCGCCAGCCGGCAGGGACGTTCGCTCTACCGGTTCCGTATCCGCACGTGCCTGAGCAGAAGTCACCAGCGAGATCTCACGCAAAGCGCGTTGCATCTCCGGACGCCAGAAATCGGGCGAGAGGCTCACCTCACCTCGATCGTAAACGAAGGTATTCTGCCGCACCCGGCGATTTTCTTGCAGGTACGTCTCCCACTCGCGGCGCTCATAGCTGCGGCGCGTCTCGGCTTCTGCCATCAACGCAGCCCGCGTACTGTCGAGCAAGCGCGCACGGTCTATCACCTGCGCCAATTGGTTCGCCACCTGGGTGAGGAACGTCACATGATCCAGGGTATACGCTGCCGCTTGCTGGCTCATAACGGTCAACGCGCCAATGATGCGATCCCCAGAGCGTAGCGGCAGGATGAGCCGCGCGGCGATACCATCCGCAATCAAGTGCATGTCCTCGGCGAACATCGGCTTTTTGCGAATATCATCCTGATGCCACAGCCGCTCGTGCGTGACCACCCACCCCGGGCCAGAACCTTCCAGGGGAACCGTCACGCCATCCCGATCCTCCGGGACGCGGCCCTCCGAGGCGCGATCCTCCACATCCCCTTCCTCACCCCCGGTCGACACACCATAAATGGTGATCTCGTTTTCACCGGGATTATACGTCGCCACCGAAACGGCATCGAGTGGAACCAGGTCACGCAGCAATTCTACACTCCCGGACATCGAGGATAGTACATCGCCCAGATCCTCACTACTTCCAATGGTAGCCGCTATTTGCAACAAAGCCTGCTCTTGTCTGGCACGCATTTGCGTCTGCTCCAGCAGCCGCTGGGTCTCAACATAGCCGGTCAAACGGCGGGTGATTTCGCCCATCAAGGTGCTCTCACTATCGAGAAAGTGAGGCGCTGGCGCGTTGGCATTGTCACGGTAAGCGACCAACACCCTGCCGATCGACTCATCACCGATGTGCATCATGGAAACCATCTGGCGGGAGAGGTCGATTGCATCCATATCACCGTAGAAGCGGCCGCCATACTCGATCACGGACAGACATCTGTCAGCATATTGCATGGCTTGTGGTATTCGTCCGGCCGTCCATGCAAACAGTTCTGGGATCGGCGGTGATTCGGCAATCTTGCGACCGATATCGTTCAGGCAGTCCAACTCGCTCACCTGCTTACTCAATAACGATCGTGCGTGCATGGCCTCCTCGAAGAGACGCTGATTTTCCAAGGCCCAGCCGACCTGCTCGACGATTTCCCCGACCACTGCCACTTCGTCGGTGCTCCAGGCAGTGGCGGCTTGACGGTTCAGTCCCAAGACGCCGATGGTCTCACCGGCCCATGTAATCGGTAGTGCCAGCGTGCGTGTGTCTTCGCCTTCCGCGGCGACGACGGTCTCACCGCGCGCTAGAGCCGTGCTGAGCGCCCCCAGCCACGCCTCCGGCACAGCCTCATCGGCGAGAGGCTGCAGCACATCCGCGTCGCCGGTACGGATATAGCCAGGGATCGCCGTCGTATAATCGGACCACTCTTGCTGGACGTAACGTTTCTGGAGCGCGCGCATTTCCTCGAGGGCCGTTTCCAACTGCTGGCGCGAGGCCTCGACCTCCGCGCGAGCGCGTTCTTGTTCTTGCAGCATCGAGCGAATATCGTCCACCATCATCTCGATACCGACGGCCAACTCCGAAAGCTCTTCCACGCCTTCAGGCACGTCGATTTCAACATCGAGGTTGCCCAACGCGACGGTTTGTACTACAGACAACAAGGCGCGGCTCTGGCATTCAATCAGCCGGGACTGCGTCTCACTGTGCATCATGGCCCGCAGATCATCGATCATCATCTGAATCCCAACAGCCAGGTCGGAGAGCACATCAATGCCCTCCGGGGGTTCGACCTCCACGGTCAAGTCTCCCATGGCCACGGATTGGATGACGTTGAGCAATGCACGCCCTTGCGTCTCGACTAACTCTTTATATGCTGCAAATGTGATCTTTGCCATCAGAAATCCTTTATTGTATCCCCGACGCTACTGCGGCGCAGGTCATCGCCAGACCATCAGGCTATCAACCAGGCCAGCGCCGCGGCTTCATTGTCAAAGAAACGGACATTGTCGCGCCCGGTGAGCCTCAACACAAAATCGCCAAGCACATGTCCGTATCGCAGCGCACCGAAAATGGCAACTTTGCCGACGCGTGGATCGCGATTCAGATCAGCGTAAACTTTGCGCACATCAACACTGGTTTTGCCCCCGCGCGTATCGTCCCACAAAATCAGCCACGGCTTCTCCGCCGTCGCTTGTGCCAGAAAGGGGGTGAAGTCTGCTAGCAGCTTCTCCGCGCCGTGACGATCCGTGTCGCCAATAAACGTTAAACGCAAGATATTTCCACTCTCAAGCTTTAATTGGTGTGCCATCGTTCCGCCTATGCCTGCAACCAGGCCAATGCTTCCTCTTCGGTTTCAAAAAACCGAATGTTGTCACGCCTGGTCGCCTTAAGTACAAAACTCACCAGGACGCGCACATAACGATTCATCCCCGCTGTAGCCGTCTCGCCGATGCGGGGGTCGAGGTTGATATTGGCGAAAGCCTTACGCGTGCTGGATGAGAGTTTCACATCCGGCCGATCAGTAAGCGCCAGAATGCGTAAGGGCGCTTCAGGGGTGACGGCATCCAGATAGACGTTCAAATCCCGCACAAAATCGTCTATTTTGTCGTGCTCCAACGCGCCGCCAGCGAAGTTGATACTTAAAATTCCATCGTCGCGCATCTTAATTTGGTATGGCATCGACACACCTCTCTCAAATCAGTCTAAGCGTCGTTAGTCGAGTAATCCTTTGGTCACAACGTCCGTTCATTGGCCGGCGAATCGGCTTCTCCGGCGAGCACATGTTCCTGACTGCCCAGACGGATAATGGCTGCGGACACGTCGAACATCTGTCCCAGTTCCTGAAGCGTCGTGCGCATAATAGCCTCACGGTCCGTGCCGCGCCGAATCTTGTCGGTAATGGCGCGCACCTGACGCTCGCGTTCAACGCGCGCGCGCGTCTGTTCCAACAAGCGAATATTCTCAAACGTCAATGCAGTCTGGTCAGCCAACATCTGCAACATGCGCATTTCCTGGTCGGTAAAAACACGTCCGGGGGTCATTAAGCTGACCACCAACGTCCCGATCACGCCCTCACGTCCGACCAGGGGCGCGGTTGCATTGGCCGAAATCCCGCCTTTGATAAAGGAACGGTGCGCATGTTCCTGAAGTTCTGGGGAATCCACGCTGACGGCCACCGGAGACCGGCCCTCGATCACTTGCCGGGTCAGAGGATAATTTGCCAGCGAGATGACCTCGCCAACCCGTGCGTACTGTGCTTCATCGATAGGATACAAACCCACGCGGGTCAAGTTTTCGCCATCCAGCAAGAACATGCTGACCCGATCGGCCCTTACGGCGGCAACGGCCGAGTGCATCAAGACGTCGACCGCTTCATCGAAGGTCAACGCGGCCGTCAATGCCGTCATCGTCTCCTGGATAATGGTCATATCCTCCACAGCACTGTTCAGTTGCACAGCCTGATCTTCCATCTCGGTTATCAAACGGTCACGCTCCATCTCAGCCAGCTTGCGCTCTGTGATGTCGGTCGAGATGCCAA
Organism: Chloroflexota bacterium; assembly: GCA_036845725.1. Lineage (GTDB taxonomy): Bacteria > Chloroflexota > Anaerolineae > B4-G1 > SLSP01 > DSWT01. Next base: position 82,135 of record DAIUDK010000004.1, on the reverse strand, counting down.
ATGTACCGATGATGTGTCCTGCCATATCACGCAACGGCATTTTGGAAGTGGACACCCAGGTCACACGGCCATCGGGCCAGATTTCCTTTTCTTCCACGTTCAATAGCGGTTTCCCGGTCCGGAGGATGTGTTTTTCATCAGCCAGCGCCTTTTTTGCGTGTTCTGAGGCAAAATAATCGAAGTCCGTCTTGCCAAGCACGACAGAGGGATTGGCTACCTTGAGCCAGCGCGCGTTGGCTGTGCTGATGCGCAGGAAACGGCTCTCACGATCCTTGAAATAGATGTGATCAGGAACATTGTCCAGAAGAGCGTGCAACAGGTGACGTTCCATCGCCAACGCCTCTTCCATCTCCTTGCGCGCAGTGATATCACTCACCTGGCGGATCAAATAACGGGGTTCGCGTTGCTCTCCAGGGGGAGCCTCATCAGCAACCAGCGCCAAGTTCTCCAACGTCGGCATCTCTGTGCCGGTCCGCGTGAGCAGCGTCAGTTCGCCCTGCCACTGGTCGTTGTCCATGAGTGCCGGCAGGATCTCCTTGTGCAGGCGGTCTTGGAGCGCCTTGGGATAGTAGGAGAAGAAGGATTTTCCCACCACCGTCTGGGGGGTGGCCTCACCGGCGAGTGTGCAGAACGCCGGATTCGCATAAGTCAAGGTGCCATCGAGTTTGGCGATGATGATACCCTGCCCGGAGGCTTCAATGACCTGGCGGAAGGTATTAGCGGATTCGAGAAGCTGTGTGTTATGAATGGCAATGGCGATTTGCCCGCACAACCCTTCGAGCAACAGTTGATCCTCCTGGGTCAGTGCATTCGTGATGTTGCTCTGCACGTCAAGAATGCCGAGGATTTGATCGCGCAGTTTGATCGGCACCGCCAACTCGCCACGCGTACCCGGCAGAAAGGTGTTGGGGACCCAGTCGGGATCGCGCGTGACGTCTGGGACCAACATCGGATGCCCAGTGGATGCCGCCGTACCGACGACGCCGCGCCCCATCGCTACGGAGTGACCTGCCGCCAACATACGCGCGCCGACCAGTCCATAGCCGACGACCAGACGCATCACCCTGGCGGAGGCATCGTAACGGAAAATTTGAGCATGATAATAACCAAAGCGTTCCTTCACCAGGGTCACGACGCGCTCGAAAAGCTCATCCAGGGCAGCGGCGGCGGCGATTTCCTGCGCCACCTCGGTGCTGGTCTGCACTTGACGGCCCCGACGTTCCAACGAGGTCTGGATGGCTTGTTCCATCTGCACCCGCTCAGTGATGTCGCTGGAAATGCCGAGGACCTTTCGAACGATGCCATCCGCATCCACAAGCGGGAGTTTCGTCGTCTGTACCCACCGGCCCTGGCGGAGAATCGGGCTTTCGGGGATAAATTTGTCCTGGTGCGACTCCATCACTTCGAGATCTCCGCGCCGGATCGTCTCCAATTCCTGTGAGTTGATATTGAAGTCAGCGTCGGTTTTGCCGATGAGGTCATCTACGCTTACCCCGTAGGCATCAGCTATCGCTTTGTTGGCGATGACAAACTGGCCCTCGCGGTCGCGGACGAAGAAAAAGTTGGGATCAAGGTCGATAACCTGTCGCAGAAAGTTGTAACGCGTCTCCAGGTCGCGCTGCGCAGTGATGTCTCTGGAGAGGCCACGATACCCGTGGATGCGCCCGTCAGCATCGGCCACCGGGCTGCCGATCACGTCGAGCAGCACCACGCGGCCATCTTTGGCGATGTGGCGGGCTTCGACCTGAAACTCACGGCCCTGAGCAAGCAGCGCGCGGATCTTCTCAACGGTTCCATTCGTGGTCGCATCGGCGTCTGGGTTCTCAGACGGCAAGAGATCGAAAAACGTACGCGTCAGCATTTCGGCCGGCGTATAGCCCAGCACGTCACTCACCCGCTCCGAGCAATAGAGATAGGCGCCGGCGGCGTCCATCTCCCAGAGCACATCCGGGCTGAGGCGCGCCAGATCGTAGAAGTGCGACGCATTGCGGGCATCGGTTCCCGGCGACAGGGACTCAGACATGGCCGCGATCTCATCGACGGAGGAGACTGTGATCGGAGCGGTCACTTCCCGGCGTGGCGATGGTGGTAATGCGCCACTGTGGCTTGTCTTCTTACGGCTCATCGTGTTCTTCTCCTTGGGTCGGGTTTCGCCCGTTCTTATCGATAACGGATGCGTCCGGCGTGTTGGGTGGAAGTTCGAGGCTGTCATCCGCCGCTTCAACCAGTTCCTCAGAGGGAACCTCGACATCCTCAGCCCAGGATTCGCCCAGGGGTTCCTCATCCAGAGGTTTCTGACCCGACAATGCTATATCCGGCGGACCTTCGTCCGGCGATTCATCGCCCGGCGATTCCTGATTTGGCGATTCCTCGCCCAGCATCAGACGCACATAGGTACGTGGAACGCCCAGAGCCTCCCCCAGGTTGCTCACCGCAGATCTCAGGATCACTTCCATATCAACCGAGCGGCGGATATCCTCCGTAATCTCACGCGTAATGCGCTCGCGCGCCTCGCGGCGTTGGGTCTCCTGATACAGCCGTGCGCTTTCCAGGGCCGCGCCAAGCTGCTCGGTTAGCGTCTCCACCAGCGCGATTTCGTCCTCGCCCCAATCGGGTTTGTTCAAACGTAGAGCACCGATGCTCACACCCTCGCGAATCTGGATGGGGACGGCCAGCGTGGAACCAGCTTCGGTGATTACGCGGCCAGTTTGTCGTGCCTGTTCCATGACGGGAGGCTTCGCCCCGGCCACCGGACGGATGATACCCGGCGCATCGGAGAGGTAACGCAAAGTGCCTTCGACGCGCGCCATCTCCTGCCAGGCCTCGCGGCTCACAGCACCGTAGGCACGGAGTTCTGCCGCCAGCGCCGCCTGGCTCTGGGCAAACAGTTGCGCACTCTCTATGGCAAGAGCAAGCTGGTCGGCCAGCAAGCGCATGACCTCGATCATCTGGTCCGTAAGGACATTGCTCTCCGTGCTATGCAGGTCTAGTACGCCAATCAGGCGATCTCCGGCGATCAAGGGCAAGGCCAACTGCGAGCGTGTGCGGGGAAATGGCGTGTTAGCGAACGATACCGCGTTAGGGCCATCGTCTACCGCCACGCGCAGTTCCTGTTTCACAGTAACCGTGCCGAGAAGGCTATGCTCATTCACGACAACACGGTAATCTTCCGTCATCATCTGCCGTCCCTCAGGACTGTTTACGCCGCGCAGGACAACAGACTCCCGATATTCATCCATCAAGAAGATACCCACCTGGTAAAAGCCCGCCTGCTCGGCGATCAATTGCGGCATGTGGGCCAATAATTTATCCAGATCGCGCAATGCGGCTGCGGCACGGCCCAGTTCGATAGCAGTCAGCAACAGTGTGGAACGGGACTGCAAATCCTGCGTGCGGGCCACGACGCGCTCCTCCAGCGAGCGGCGGATGGCTTCCAGTTCGCGGTTGGCCTCCACCTGCGCCTGTGCCGAGCGCCGGGCACGGATAATGGCGTCCTGCATACTTTTCATGGTATAGCGCAGAAAAACGCCACACAACGCCACGGCGACGAAGATGACCAACACATCTACCAGCCCGATACCCGTTTGACCGGGAATCAAACCCTGATTTTCCATATAGCCCGCCGCCGCAATCACGACAAGCGATAGAATTGTGTACGCCAGCGCACCGCGCGGACCAAGTAGCAAGCCGGCCAGCACAATCACCAGTATGAAGGTATAGCTGGTATGACCGCCACTCAGCCCCTCGGTGGACACTATCCAATAGGCAGTCACCGCAAAGAAGAAAGTTAGAATAACTATTGCCAGCCCAGAAGGGAACCCACGACGGAGGAGCGGGAAGGCTACCAACGTCGCCACGACGACCACCAGAGCAGCGATGATCGGCCCCGCATCGACAAGTCGTTCAGGGACTCCCGACAACACCACCATCATCCCGACCACAATCACAGTCACGATCGACAAGGGCACCAGGATGACGATAAGAAGCCGCGCGCGCCGTGTCTGCTCGTCGTCTTCAAATACCGGCAATGTGAAGTAGTTTTTGATCCACTTGAACATAGTATCCCTCTACGATCTCACTCCTCCCTTAGTCCCTCTAGCGGAAGGGATGTCAGGGGTAGCAGCTGAAGACGCTCCTTCAATCCACACCTCGGCTTCGGTGAGGTCCAACGAACTCCGCAATTGATAAAGTGCCGTTTGCAGTACAGTGGTGACGTCCAACGAACGCCGCATTTCGGCGGTGATTTCACGCGCCACTTGTTCGCGGGCAGCGCGGCGTTGGGTATCTTCGTAGAGCTGCGCCCCTTCGAGAGCGGTACTCAATTGCTCGGTCAGCGTTTGCAGCAGGTTCACTTCCTCTTTAGACCACACTGTACCGTCGGGTTTGCGCCCATCAATGACGCCAATCACTTGATCGCGGACGCGGATGGGGACAGCCAGGGCATCGCCCTCGCCAACGACCTGACCGGTTTCCGCCGCCGCTTTCATCTGCGGCTCCCAGACCGTGAAGGGTGCAACGCCTTCCGCATCGCTGGCAAAAGCCAGGTCGGGACGTGCGCGGAGCAGATCACGCCACGCTTCACCCACCACTTCACCATAGGCACGCCGCTCGGCAGCTACACTTTCCTCGACCTGACGCAACAGTCGCGTATTACTCACAGCTACAGAGATCTGATCGGCCAACGTCTGCAATACATACACATCTTCATCAGCAAAAGCGGCTGGGACATCGCTCTGTACATCGAGCACGCCGATGATCTCACCACGCGCACGCAGCGGCAGAGCGACTTCGGAGCGCGTTTCGGGCAACTCCGGGCTCCTGAAGAAGTAAACATCCTCATCGACATCTTGCGCGACGCGGTGTTGTCCATAAGCCGCCACCGCCCCAATGATGCCCTGCGCACCGACGCGCAGACGATGCCGGCGTTTCAACATACGCTGCCCCCCCTCGCTAGAAACCGCCTGCAATTCGGCCCACTGACCGGTGTCGTCCAGCATGTAGAGCGCTGTATGGTAAAATCCAAACTGCCGACTGATCACATTGGCAGACCGCACCAGAAGGGCCAGGGGATCACGCTCCACTGCGGAAATTTCAGCAGCGATTTGCGTGGCAGCCCCCAGGTAGGCGGTACGGCGATTCAGTTCAAGCGAGCGGACCTCAGCCAAAGCCGTGATCTGCTCACGCTGCTGCTCAGATTCGGCGGCGTAGCGCCGCGCACGTTCCAAGGCCGTGTTCATACTGCGCAACGCCAGGTTGAGCGGTGCAACTGCCATTGCCAGGCCGAAAGTAAACATCACCCAGTTAGATGATCGCGGTGAAGGGAAAATGTCGGGCAATGGATAACCTAATTCAGCTATAATGAACATCACCAATGAGGTAAAACTGCTCAGTGCGGCGACAATGAGAGCGGCCCGCTGTCCCAAGATCAACCCGGCAATCACGGTGATGCTTATCAAGAGAGCACCAGCGAAACTGCGCTGACCAGAAAGCTGAAAAATGATACTAACAGGAATCCATGTACCGATGACAAATATCAGTCCGGCTGCACGGATATGTCCACGCCGCATCAATATCTTAGCCACGATAGCGACCACAAAGGTAAGCGCAACAGCGATGCCGCTGCCCAGTTTTTGGGCGAAGACGAACAAGGTGACCGGCACACCCAATGCATCGACCACAAACAGGCTCAATATTAGCGGGTTGAACAGCGAAGCAATGCGTGTCTTTTCCTCATCATCGGGAAAGACAGGGGCTGCGAGAAACTGCCTAATCCTGTTCCACATCTTCATATCCTTTCTCGATGGGCTGAACGGCATCGTCACCTGGAGCACCCAGGCGCACAACCAGACGTTCCAGTTGCAGTGCCTGGCGGATCTCGTCGACAGCTATCTTGAGCACAGTCTCGACATCCAGCGTTTCACGAATGCGACCGGTGACTTCGCTGACCAAACGTTCGCGAGCCGCCCGGCGCTGGGTATCCTGATACAGACGCGCGCTTTCCAACGCCAACGCTGATTGTTCGGCCAATTCTTGTACCAGGGCAATCTCGTCCTGCGTCCACCGGCCACTGCCATCGGGCTTGCGCCCGTCAATGACTCCGATAATGCGATCGCGCACTTTGATCGGAATAGCGAGTGCTGCGTTGTCGGCATCCACGGCGATCTGCCCCTGGGTGAGGACTGTTTGCATTTGTGGTGTCCATGTATCCCCGACCGGCATAACAGTTTGGCGATTGCTCACAAACCCCAGGCCAGTCTGTGTAGAGAGCAAATTGGACCATGCTTGCGCAGTCACCCCGTCAAAGCTACGGCGCTCGACCTCCATACTTACTTCAAACTGCTGGAACATGAGCGCATTATTGATCGCCGTGGCAATCTGATCTGCCAGCGTTTGCAAGACGGCTGTATCTTCCGGGGTGATTGCTTCCGGTTCGGTACTTTGCACGTCCAACACACCAATGATCCGTCCGCGGACGCGTAACGGCAACGTCGCCTCCGATCGAGTCAGAGGCAAATCAGGATTATCGAAAAAGATGGCGTCGCGGCCCGTATCCAGAGCAATACGCGATTCACCGCGCCGGGCAACGTAACCGACCATACCCTCCTGTCCCACACGTAGGCGATGGGCGCGCGCCAGCATCCGCCGCCCCCCCTCGCTGGAAGCCGCTTTAAGCTCGGCCCATTCAGCGGCGGCATCCAGCAGGTACAATGCGGCGTGATAGAAACCGAATTGCCGGCTGATCGAATTGACGACATTATTCATCAGAGCATCCAATTCCAGTTCGGATGTGGCCTCACGTGCAATAGTCGCGTTAAGCTCAAGGTAACGCGCGCGACGGCTCAGGTCGCGGGTGCGTTCCTCTACGGTAACGCCCAACCCGGCCCGTTCTTTTTCTAGTTCGGCTGCATAAGCATAGGCACGCCGGAGAGCTTCCTTCAGGCTGCGGGAGGCCAGGCTAAGCAATCCCGCTGTAGCCATCACAAACAAACTCATGGGGCCCCATTGTTCCAGGGGTGCTCTAACTCCGATCCCCCCAGGCAATAGATCGGCGGTTTGAGCCACAGCGATCCCGAATGTAGCCAAAACACTTAACCCGGCTAAGGCGAAGCCGCCTGTCTCACCAAGCAGCAGACCAGCGACAACAACAACGACGACAAAACTCCAATAAGTCGCCGAATACGTACCGCCCAGGAAGAAACATACAGTCGTCATCAAAAGCCAAAAACCAGCCAGAAACAACCAACTGGCGGTAGATACCTTACCCTGCCACACCAACCGCACCAAGCCGAGATTGACCAGGATAAATACGGTTACAATGGGTAAAGACACCCATTTATTAGGCAAAAAGAGGAAGATGAAAGCCGCAACAATGCAAACAGCAATGAAAATCCATAGAATCGCATTGAGCAGGGCCGCCGACCGCGTCTTTTCTTCATCCTCGACAAAAACCGGCGGCTTGAGCAATTGCTTGATCTTATTCCACATTGTCACATCCTTTCTCACACCGGTCAGGAAACATCATCCACCTCTGGCGCTACCAGACGGATCACCAGAGTATCCAGATCGAGCGCCTGGCGAATCTCGCTCGCTGTTGTCTTGAGCACCGTTTCAATGTCGAGTGACTCACGGATGCGTGAAGTGACCTCGCCGATCAGTTGCTCCTGCGCAGCATGGCGCTGTGTATCCAGATAAAGGCGCGCGCTTTCCAACGCCACGTTCAACTGATCGGTCAACGCCGATAACAAATCTATCTCATCGTCGGTCCACGCACTGCCATCGGGTTTGCGCCCGTCCACCACCCCGATCACCTGGTCACGCACGTGGAGGGGAATCGCCAGCGTGTTCCCGGTTTCTCCAGTCGCCGTCTCACCGGTACGCAGTGCGGTGTGCATTTCGGGACGCCACATATCGCCAGCAGGTTTGGTCGTTTGTCGATCACTCAAAAAACCCCAGTCCGACTGTGTCAGGAGCAAGTTTTTCCACGCTTCTCGAGTCAGTTCGCCATAGGCGTGCTGCTGAGCCAGCAGACTGTCTTCGAGTTGCTGGAACAAACGAGCGTTGCGTACGGAATTGGCAACTTGGTCGGCCACAGTTTGCAGTACGGTGATGTCTTCATCGGCAAAGAATGCCTCTTGTTCGCTTTGCACAGTCATTGCGCCCAAAATCTGCCCGCCCGCGCGCAACGGCAGCGCCAGTTCAGAACGCGTACGGGGTAGATAAGGGTTGCTAAAGTGCACTGCCGCCTCGCCTACATCCAGTTGAATGTCAGGCCGCCCGGTGGCCACACAGCGGCCGATCATCGAATCACTGCCTACCTCCAGCCGCCAGCCTTGAGCCAGCATTTGCGCGCCGGCCGGGCCCGAACCGGCACGCAAAACAGCATGTTTGCCCAACTCATCGACCAGGAACAAGCCTACATAATACAGGTCGAACCGTTCACTCATCAACTCGACCACCTGCGGTAGCAATTCGTTGAGGTCGAGCACGGCAGTGGTCGTCCTGGACACCTCGGCCGCCGTCATCAACCCGCGCGTGCGTTCAGCCACCCGCCGTTCCAGGCCAGCGAGTATCTCGCGCAACTGGACGGTCATGCTGTTGAACGCTGCAGCCAGACCAACGATCTCAGTTGGACCTTGCAAAGCGGCCTGCAAGTCCAGGTCACCCTCAGCAATACGGCTAACGGTCGCAGTCAGATCGAGCACAGGTATTGCCAGACGGCGGGACAAAACGATGGCCACCAGAATGGTAATAGCAGCTACAAGCACGACCACAACACCTGAGATGATCGTACTCTGAATGAGTGGGCGCATGCCCTCGGAGATCGGCATCTCGGTAAACACGGCCCAGTCCGGCTCTCCCAGAGTTACATAGGCACCCACCATATTAGTGGCCTTGATCCCCTGGAATGTCCCCGTGCCTGTTTCACTGGCTACCGCCGGACCACTCATAAACTCTGCCACCAACTCCAGATTTCCGACGTTCTCGCCACGCAAGACGCGCGAAATGTCGCTCAAGGCCAACAGGTTGCCCTGCCGGTCCACCACATAGGCCAGACCCGCCTCGCCAACCTTCAGCCCCCCCACCAAATCCCACATAAATTTGAGGTTCACTTCGGACAGCAACACGCCCTGAAAATCGCCAAACAGGTCCTGCACCGGAACAGCCATGATCACCAGCGGCTCGCTGGTTGCCAGGTCCACGTAGACCGGACTGACGTAGCGATTGCCCTGCCTGACCCGCTCAAGCCAGTCGCTTTCGACTTGTTCAAGCGGGTTCTCCGACATACTTTGCGAAAGGCGCGAAACACGGGTTTGTTCCTGTCCCTGTTTATCCATAAATGCTAATTGACGAAAAGCCGGTTGCAGCCCCATCAGGTTTCCCAGGATTTTCTCTTGTTCCTGAGCAGTAACAGTGAAATCGCTCAGTCTGGCTGCCGTCTCCAACACATCGAACCGGATTTGGATGAAGTCAGAGACCGTGCTGGCGGCATTCTGAGCGACAAGCTGCTGCTCGCTAATCAGCACCTGTCGTCCCAGGTTGGCGACCAGGACCAACTGCGCGAGATAGGCCACGAGCAGGGCAGCCAAAGTCAGCACCACAAATGCAGTAATCAACGTTGCCGCCAGACTTCGTGAAGTCTTAGCCCCCTGCTCGTTCGGCTTTGTGTTTTGTATAAACATCGTTTCACCTCGCGATGACGCAACGGTCAGCGGATGATCTCATCTGCCTGCGCTAACAGACTCTCGGGGACCGTCAGGCCCATCGAGAGCACCACTTTATAGTTGATTTGGATGAAATGTTCCGGAGAGACCACCGGAATAGTGCCCGCAGCGATACCATTGAAAATCTTATCGGCCATGGGCGCTGCCAAACGGCCCGATTCGTAGGGACTCGAGACCACACCGAAAAGCGTAGCATAGTCCCCAACTTGCAGTGGCGGACCGCCGATGGGAATCTGGTGTTCGTAAGCGAACTTGGCAAACACGATAAAGAATTCCGGTGTCACAGCAAGCGGCTCCGAGAGGAACAGCATCGCATCGATACCTATATCCTCTTGCTGCTCCCGCGCGCGCAGTTCCGTTTCGATTTCGGCTGGAGTATCGGCAGGGAACTCGATCAAGGTGATGTCTTCGTTCGCAATAACCGCGCGCAAGGCATCAACCTGGTCGGCGACGTTGGGGTAACCGCGCTGGTAGGGAATCCAGAAGCGCCTTGCCTCCGGCGCGATCGCGCGCATAATTTCAAAGCGCTTGAGCGCAATGTCGGGCGCTGGATAGCGCACTCCCGTGATATTGCCACCAGGCTCACGCACGCTGTCAACCACGTCCATACCCTCGATCGTCACATAGCTGAAAAGAACCGGGATACCGCTGTCCTGCGCAGCGATCTTGGCTTCAAGGGCGGCTTCGGTCGGAAAGACCAAGATCAGGTCAACTTTGTCGGCAATAAACTTGTTCAGAATGGTTTGATAAACGGCCATATCGAATTCGGTCTCTTGTAGATCATAGACGATGTTATCCCCCTCGATATAGCCCAATTCAGCCATGGCGTCCTTAAAACCGGTGGTGACCTCAGCGGCGAAGCTCATGCCAGACAGGATCCCTACCCGGTACACCTTGGGTTGCTTACTGTTACAACCGCTTAACAGCAAAACCAGTACAAGCAGAGTGCCCATCGCAAGTCGCCCCGCCCGAATTCTGTGATCGGACTGTCGATATTTCATCATCTCTGTTTTCTCCTCTCACGATACAGGAACATAACCATATCTATAGCTCGCCGGAACCCACATCTGTCTCGATGGGGTCCGGGCTTGCCAGCCGCACCACCAAATCATCCAAATCCAATGCCTGGCGCATCTGCTCTGCTGCAGTACGCAGCATGGTCTGCATATTCAGCGTTTCCCGGATGCGGCTGGTCACTTCACCAATCATTCTTTCGCGCAGGGCGCGTTGCTGTGTGTCCTGATACAGCCGCGCGCTTTCCAAAGCCACTCCTAACTGCTCGGTCAGTGTCTCGAGCAATGCCTGATCGTCGTCCGTCCAGGGACGGTCAGGAGTAGCACGCTGCAAATCCAATACACCGACGATCTGGTCGCGCACTTTGAGGGGGATGGCCAACGTTGGTTGCGCGGTATCGTTACCGATTACACTTTGCCCGGCCTGCACTGCCTCGAGCATTTCCGGCTTCCACTCGCCTTCTACGCGAGTGATGCCCGAACCGGCAAAACGGTACCCCAATTCACGCCCTGCCCGCAGCATATCCGCCCAGCCGTGGCGGGAAAGATCACCATAGGCCTGACGGGCAGTTTCCAAAGCCGTTTGGGACTCTACAAACAGACGAGCATTTTCTATCGCGTTGGCCACTTGATCAGCCATGATTTGCAGCACGGCAATGGCGGCCTCATCGAAAACACCCGGACGATCACTTTGCACCGTCAGTGCGCCGATGACCTTACCGCGCGTACGCAAGGGCAAGGCCGCCTCCGAACGCGTATCAGGCAATTCCACCGTCGCCAGCCGCACGGCATCTTGTTCAGCAATCTGGGCAATGCGCGGTTGCGCATTGGTAATACTCCAGCCGATCATCGAGGCACCATCGATGTGTAACTTGTGCCCGCGAGCCAGCATCTTTTGTCCGGCCTCACCAGTACCGGCGCGCAACAAAGCCCATTCACCGACTTCGTCTACCAAAAACAGGCCGACATAGTAGAGGTCAAAGCGATCATTGATCAACTCAACGGTTTGCTGGATGAGTTGATCTGTCTCTAGGATTGAACTGGTCGCCCGACCAACGTCTGTTGTAGCCTGCAAATAGCGCGACCTGGCTTCCAACTCATCCGTACGTTCCGCTACGCGCTGCTCCAACCCGCCAATCAGCGTCTGCAACTGCGTCGTCATGCTATTGAAGGCATTGGCCAAAACACCTAGCTCATCTTGACGCTCAATTTGGACCTGTTGCGACAAATCACCGGCGCTAATCGCCCGAGATGTTGCCGCCATCGTTTGAATCGGGCGAACGATCTGTCGCACGACTATCAGCCCTATCGCCACAGCAAATGCCAGCGTAACGATCATAAGTCCCCCGCTAATCAGGATCGTATTGATGGCCAACGCTAACGCCTCCCCGACAGTTTGCTCGGCGACGATGCTGAACTGTTGCTGCCCCAGGGCCAGTGTGTCAAAAGCCAAGACAACCTGCTCGCCACTGAGTCCAGTATGGATACCATGCTGCTTAGGCACGGCAAAAGTGGAGCCACGTAAGACGACAGAGGGACTACGGTGGGCCACCACTTGCCCCTCGGCGGACACAATGTAAACGTTTTGTCCCGGGCTTACCCGGATGCCAGAGATCAGGTCCCAGATCGTCTTGATGCGGGTAGCAGCAATGAGCACACCGTCTACCAGATTGGTGCGCAAATTGACGATAGGGATGGCAATCGTCATGAGCGGTTCACCGGTGGTTTGGTCATAACGAACCGGGCCATAGTAAATTTGACCGGTGTCTTTGGGAATAACAAACTCATCGGCCCGTGAACGATCCACCGAAGCAGAGGGCATAAGACCGACACGGTAGACACTTACTTCTTCCTGTCCCTGACTGTTAACCAGGTGAAGCTCATCAAAAGCACTCTCGTAGGCGAGCAAATTCGACAAAATACTCTGCTGACGATCCTGGTCTAGCTCCTGCAACTGCTGCGCCTGAAGCGTGAAACGTAATTCATTTTCCAATTCCTTAAAGAAAGCTGTCACTTGACTGGTAACACGTGTGGCCGCTTCCTGCTGCAGAATAAGCGCCTGCTGTTGCAGTGTCGTAAAACTCAGCCAGCCTAACACCCCCCCTACAACCAACAGGGGGACAACAGCTAACCCGATGAAAACGACGATTAATCGTGTACGAATACTATGCCGCATATCGTATCCCTTCCTGCATAATCCAAATCCGCGAAGGCTTACATCACCAAAGCCCTCGTAAGCACGGCCTAACGGTAAACCGTATCCGCCTGGCTTAGAATATCATCCGGCACCGTGAGGCCAATAGTCTGTGCCGTCTTCAGATTGATGGCCAAAGAAAACTCCGTCATCTCCACCGGCAAATCAGCCGGTTGTATGCCGTTCAAGATTTGATCGACCAGACGAGCCGCCTGTCGCCCTGCCCGATCCTGTTTAAAGGCAAAGGTAAACAACGCACCATCTGCCACCCGTTCGACGTTGGCCACCGACGTAGGCAGACGACGGGCGTTAGTGACCGCGAGAATATCCAGCAGGCTTGCCTCGGTATTAACATCCGGCAGCAAATAAAGAGCATCTGCGTCTTCAGGGAAATCTGCCAGTGCCGCTTTGATTTCCTCAGGAGTACGTACTTCGCGCGCAATGATTTCAATGCCCAGGTTGGAAGCTGTTGCAGCTACGGTTTTCATGGCCAAACTAGCGCTGCTGTCCTCGGGATTATGAATGATATAGACATCCTTCACATCCGGGGCTATTCGCGTCAACCATTCTAGCCGTCTTGCCTCTTGCGCACCGAAGGTAATGCCAGTTATGTTACCGTCTGGCTGAATGAGACTAGAAACCACTCCAGCTCCTACCGGGTCAGTCAGGGGGACGAAGACCACAGGTATATTGTTGTCAGACGTGGCCCGCTTCGCCGCCTGAGCCGCAGGTGTGGAGATAGCCAGAATTAAATCTACTTTTGCCTTCACCAAGTCCTGCGCTACACCATCGAGTTTGTCGATACTATCGATGGGGTCCGAGTATATATAGGTGACGTTCTCACCCTCAATGTAACCCAGGTCGGTCATCCCCTGCTTAAAGCCTGTCCAGGTTAATTCCAGAGTCGGTGCATAAAGAATCACGCCAATGGTGTAGTTTTTCGTCCGGGTAGTGTTGCAGCCCGCCAATAGCAGACTGGATACAACGACCCCTACAAGAATCATCCATCCTGGCTTTTGCTGAACACGACTATGACCCGACATATCATCCACCTCCTGATCCAGCTATAGCAGCTTTATCCGATTCTGACAACGAGCCGGTTCCCAGCCTGAGTTCGACTTGCTGGGCATCCAGTGCACGGGCGATCTCGCGGACGGCGGTCTGCAAGATGTTGTTCATGTCCAGAGTGGCGCGCACCTGCGACGTGACCTCGCTGACCAAGCGTTCGCGCGCCGCACGGCTTTGGGTATCTTGATAGAGTCGCGCGCTATCTAGTGCCACACTGAGTTGCTCGGTTAGGGCCTCCAGGAGTTCGCGCCTGTCTGTCGTCGAGGCCCGATCGCCGGGCACATACGCTTCGAGTTCACCGATCACCTGTCCACGCGCCTTGAGCGGAACCGTCAGTTTATGTGGGTGTTCGTCTGCCCCTGGCGCAGACTGACGTGTATGCGGTTTCGCGGCCTCAGATTGCAGTTCATCCGATGACAGGATGCCATGGGGATCGTACCGCGCCCCCATTTGCCCGTAGGCGCGGAGCATGTCCTTCCAGCCGAGACGGCCTATCTCACCGTAAGCGCTCTGTGCCGCCTCCAAAGCAGTCTGCGACTCAGCAATAAGGCGGGCATTCTCAATCGCCACGGCCAATTGATCCGCCAAGGCCTGCAGAACGTTCACATCTTCCGGGGCAAACGCCCCAGGCTCGACGCTCTGCACATCCAACGCTCCGATGATCTTCTCACGCACCTGCAACGGCAGCGCCATCTCAGAGCGCGTCATCGGCATCTCCGGGTTATCGTAATACATAGTGTCTGCCCTTACGTCCTGAGCAATGCGCGGTTCACCACGTTGGGTCACGTAACCAACCACACCGACCTCCCCTACTCTCAAACGGTGTCCACGTGCCAACAAACGTTGTCCTGCCTCCGATGATGCGGCGCGCATCACAGCATACTCACCCACCGCATCTTTCAAAAAGATACCGGCATGGTAGAAGCCAAAATAGTCGGAGATAAGGTGCACGGCTCGTTCCAGCAACGTCCCCACATCCTGGATGGTGGTGGCTTCCCGTGCCACCGCTATAGCCGCCTCCAATTGCAGACTACGTCTTTCCAAATCGGCGGTGCGGGTCACCACCTGCGTCTCCAAATTGGCCTGGTTTTCTTCCAAAGCCTCAGCCAATTCACGGCTCTGGACCACATAGGCGTTGAAGCGGGATGTGTAAGAGGATAACAGGAGCGTGATAAAGACTCCCATGCTCAACACCTCAATAGAGAGCGGTATCCAGGCTCCCAAATCCGTCGAAACCACTTCAAGGGCAACGAGACGCCCGGTGGTAAAGGCCCAACTCATTCCTCCCATCGTGACCAGAACAAGACCAAGTGTCCAAATGGCCGCCCGCCCCCCCCAGAAGAGCGTGGAGATAAAGACCATCGTCAGCAAATAGACCCGGCTGCTGTCACCAAGCCCCCGCGTGATAAAGACAACGACCGCTGTGGTGTAGAGAATCAACTGAATTCCACCCACCTGTAGCACGTAAGGCGCTTGCCGCCACAGCGCCAGGAACACCAGGATGATGTAAACCCCGAGATAGGCGCCCATGGCCCAGAAGACACCGCGCGAATAGGTGGAATACGCTCCGGCGGCGGCCATCAGGCCACCGAAGATCAACATCACCCGCAGCACTCGCCGGATCAATAATTGACGCCAGACCAGGATATCTTCCGCCAGGGGGGAATATCTCCGATCAGTTGATTTCGCGTTATCCTTATCCATACAGACACACTCCAGTCGCACTCACGCTTGCTCTTCCAAATCTAGCCGTACGTTAACGGCAAGCAACCCCAACGCTTCGCCAATCTCCTGTGCGGCGGTCTGCAAAACGGTCTCGACATTCAGCGTCTCACGCATCCGGCTGGTGACTTCGGAGACCAGCCGTTCGCGCGCCGCACGATTCTGCGTGTCCTGATACAGGCGCGCACTCTCCAGCGCCACGGCAAGCTGCTCGGTGAGCGTTTCCGCAAGGGTGATTTCTTCCGCGGTCCACGCACCGTCAACATCGGGTTTAGAAAAATCGACAACGCCGATCACTTCACCACGCACCTTGACTGGCACGGCCAGCCGGTGGATCGCACTATCATCGTGAGCGCGGCTGCCGGTCTGCAAGGCCACACGCATCTCTGGTCGCCAGAGGTCGCTGCCAGCGGGACTTGTCGTATATGCGTTACTGTAAAACCCCGACACCTGACTGCCCAACAGCAAGCGCTGCCACGCCTCGACAGTTTGTGCTCCGTAGGCGCGCCGTTCCATCTCCGCAGCGTGTTGAACCTGTTCGACCAGACGGGCATTGCTGATAGCGACCGCAATCTGGTCGGCAAGCGCCTGCACGGATTGCACGTCTTGCGCCGTAAATGCATGCACTTCACGGCTCTGGATATCCAGTACGCCGATGATCTCATTGCGTATCCGCAGGGGCAGAACCAGCTCGGAGCGCGTATCAGGCAAATCATCGCTATGTTGGTAGGCGGCATCCCGACGAACATCCACAGCTACCCGGTAAACTCCCCGGCCTGCGACGTCACCGATCATGCCCTCAACACCTGCTCGGAGACGAAATTCCCGCTCCAATAAACCCTGCCCGGCACCGGAGACGGCACGCAGTTCAACCCACTCGACAGTTTCGTCCAAAAGGTAGAGACCCACGTGATAGAAATCGAATTGTTTCCGGATAATATCGACCACGCGGGCCAGCAATGCCTGGAAATCTCCCATAACCGCCGCCGACTCACGCGCTACCGCTGTCGTCGCCTGCAAGTAGTTGACATTACGTTCAGACTCTTGGGCGCGCTGCTGCATCATCAGTTGCACCTGCTCTCTGCGGCTCTCCGACTCGGCTGTCAAACGCTGCGCTCGTTGAAGAGCGGATGTCAGAGCGCTCACAGCCAGATATAACAACGCCGAGGAAATCCCATAGTTAAGAACATGGTTGATCAGTGCACTCAGCGAATCATTTCTTCCCAACGTAGGCGGTAAGGCCCCGGTCACCTCGATGATATACATCGATATGGCAGCCACTATGCTCAACGCAGCGACGATCAACCCGGCCCGCCCCCCCAACAACAGCGCCGAGATAATGATCACGATAATCACCGTTGTGAAACCGGCGTTCATCACGCCGCCGATGAAGTATGTCATCACGATCAAAACTGTCCACAATGTGATTGTGATAATCAATGAGGCCGCACGCACATGGCCCCGTCGCAACACTCCAAACGCCACCAGCAGTGGTGCAATCATACTCACATAGATTACACCGATAATGGCATAGACTTTCATGACCAATACAACTATCAACGAAGCCAACGTAATCAGAACGATAAGCGCCAGCAAAATTGTGTTGGCAAGACTAGCGGTCCGGTTCTTTTCCCCGTCTTCCCCGAATACCGGCGGTGCAAGGAATTGTCTAATGCGCGTAAACATACTCTCGCTCCCCCTTAACTATACCGTCGGACGATGCTTGTCCGCCTTACCCTGATTGCGCGTGGTGTCCGGAGGCGTCAACTGCACGATGACGCCTTCCAGGCCCAACGCCTCGCGCATCTCGCTAGCCGCAGTTTTGAGTACCGTCTCCATATCCAACGATTCGCGCATACGCGCCGTCACCTGTGCTGACAATTGCTCGCGGAGGGCGCGACGTTGCGTGTCCTGATACAGCCGGGCGCTTTCCAAAGCCACACCCAACTGATCCACCAGGGTCTGCATGGTTTCAATCTCCGTCGAGGTCCACTCCCCTCCTGTCAGTTTGCGAGCATCAATTGCCCCAATAGCCTGCCCGCGTACCTGAATAGGAACCACCAGTTGTGCCGAAGTCTCATCCTGGTTGATAAGTGGCGTCCTCTTTTGTATCGCCAGGTCGAGTTCCGGCAGCCATTGGTCAACGGGAGGCAATAGTCGGTCAGGATCATACCGTTCAGCCAATCCAGTCTGGGCGATCAAAAACTCCTGCCAGGCGCGACTACTGGTTTCTCCCACGGTCTGTCGCACTGCATCCAGATTTGCCTGAACCTGCGTAAGCAGACGCGCATTGCTAAGGGCAACAGCAATCTGATCCACTAACGTCTGCAAGGCCTCAATTTCATCTGCCGAAAACGCCCGTCGCCCGGCCACACGTGCCTCCAAAGCCCCAATGACATGGCTTTGGATCACCATGGGCAGAGCGATCCCCGCGTACAAGTCGGATTGCGCTGCGGCCCCCCGTTCCCCAGCCAAAACCACGTCCGCATCCTCTGAATTGTCTGTTTGCACAGTCATTTGACGAATTGCACGCCCCACCAGTGACGCCTCACTGAACATCTCTTCCCCGGTTACCTGTAACTGCGGATCACCAGCAACAGCTCTCAAAGTCGCGCGTTCAATGTTAGAGTGCTCCCCGTTCGAGCCTAGAACGTATAAACCAACGTAGGCATAACCAAACCGTTCTACAATCAAGTCCGCAGACCTGGTTAACAGTAGCTCTTCATTACTGATGGCGGTGGTCTCGCGCGCAATTTGCGCCGCGGCTTGCAACTGCATGTTACGCTGCGCCAATTCGAATTCCCGAGACTTCAACAACTGGGTCTGCATCTGCAATTCGCCGATCAACCCCTGTCCGTTCGCAATATTCTGAGAAAACCGCGTAAGCAAAAAATCATAGCCCAGAATCAACAGAACCCCCACCATCGTTTGGACTCCGGCATTGCTAACCCACGGGAAAAAGTCAATGGAAACAGCCTGGCGCTCCAGCGAAAAGACACGCAGCCAGCCATTGGAAAATGCCATCCCAAAGGCAAACAACGTCAACACATTTAACCCAATCGCCACCAAGCCGGCGCGGCGTCCATAGAACAACGCAGCGATCAGTGCAAAAGCCAGCAATAGAATACGGCCATCGCCGGTACGCCCCGTGTTCAACGTCTCGAAGACACCGATAACATAGAACAAGCC
Organism: Chloroflexota bacterium; assembly: GCA_036845725.1. GTDB lineage: Bacteria > Chloroflexota > Anaerolineae > B4-G1 > SLSP01 > DSWT01. Next base: position 63,227 of record DAIUDK010000004.1, on the reverse strand, counting down.
AATGATCAGCCAGGTTTGTAGTACGTAAGGTATACCGCGCCAAAAAGTAAAAGCCAGCGCCAGCAAATAGAAAACCACGTAGAGAGGGATCGCAATAAGATTGCCCACCCGATAAGCTGTATAACTCCCCATCAAAACGGCAAACAGTCCAACTACCAGAGTGGCGCGTAGCGCCGTCTTGGTAAGGTCGTTCCGCCAAAGCGCCAGACTATCACTCAGCGCTGCCGAGGCAGTGTTCTGTCCGGAAGATGACGGTCTACCGGAAGATGGCGGTCTATTGGATTGTGTTATGTGCTCTTGCTCCATAGTCATCTCCTATCCACACCCGTCACGACTGTTCCGTTGACGACGGTGGCGTCAACCGCACATCGAGCGCCGCCAGCCCAAACGAGCGAGCGATCTCCTGCGCAGCTGTTTTCAGCACCGTGGTGACATCGAGCGATTCGCGCACGCGCGCGGTCACCTGTCCAATCAATTGTTCTTGCGCCGCGCGGCGTTGCGTGTCCTGATACAGCCGGGCGCTTTCCAGGGCCACGCCCAGTTGTTCCGTCAGGGTCTCCACAAGTGTGATTTGCTCTCTCGACCATGGTCCCTCTTGTGGCTTATGAACATTGATAACGCCGATAACCTGATCGCGCACTTTGATCGGCAAAGCCACAGCCTGCTCATCATCGGCAGCAATGACAGAGGTCCCTGTCTGCACGGCCTTGTACATATGCGGCTCGGGGGGCGCCTCCGCCGGCGAGAGGCCATATTCGTCACAGACATAACTCATGCCCGATCCTGTCTGCAGCAATGTTCGCCACGCTTCATGACTTAACTCGCCATATGCCCGGCGCTCCGCTTCCAGGCTATCCTGAACTTGCTGGAACAGCAATGCATTGCCAATTGCCAACGCAACCTGGTCGGCCATAGTTTGCAGAATAGCGACGTCTTCATCACCAAACGCTTCGGGACGAACACTTTGCACATCTAGCGCACCGATAACTGTACCACGGCTGATGAGTGGCAACGCCATCTCTGAACGCGTGTCTGGTAAGAGCGGGTTATCGAATCGCGCGACCTCCCCTGTCTGTCCTACGTCCAGTACGATACGAGCCTGTTTGTGAGCTACGGCCCAACCAACCATAGAAGTGTCGCCAATCTCCAGCCGGTGTCCGCGCTCGATCATTTCACGCCCGGCCTCACCTGTACCAGCCCGCAGCACAGCCCAGCGACTCGACACATCCGTCTCCTCACCGGTCTGGTCGGTCAAGAACAGGCCAACGTAGTACAAATCGAACCGCTCTTGTATCACGTCTACAACCCGTTGAGTCAACGCATCGAGGTCCAGGATACTGCTGGTGGTCTGTGAAACCTGAGTGATTGCCTGAAACTGCAACGCGCGCTTCTCCACACGGCCAATTAGCATTGCTCCCTGTAACGCGCTGCTGATCTGTAAACGCAAGGTGTCGTAGACATCGGCTTCGCGCGGCCCCATCTCGAACAATACCAATCCGATCTGGCTGTTCTGAAAAAAGAGCGGTTGGACAACAAAGCTGTAACGCCGTCCCGACGGCCACATCTCAACGGGCATCAGTTGACGCGCAGGAAAACGATATCCCTCTGCATCTAGAGTGATAGAGCCCTTTTCATTGTAGGCAAGCACTAATCTGGCCCATTCGGGCGGAGACTGAGGATATTGATATGGTTGCGCGGCTTCATACAAGGATAGATAGCAGCTCGGAATGTTCAAATCGGGCAATGACCGGGCTAATGCATCCATCAAACCTTGAACATTGAAGGTATTGAGCAATTCCGTACCAATCTCACGCAGGGCAAGCGCCCGTTGCTCCATTTGCACATGCCGGTATGCCTGTGTGCGTTGTGACGCCTCGCCAATGACGATGCGCGCCTGTTGGCAAAGGTCGTCGGCCACTAAGAACGCCTGCTCGTGCGCACACATACGCATTTGATGCCGCAATGCCGATATCACACCCTGCCAAACCGCTACATCCTCGCCAGCCATCACAGTTTGACGCAAGGCTCTGTTCAGCTCGGGGATAAAAAGCCCCGGCGTCTCGCCGGTCAACTCACCCTCAAGAGTGTTCAAAAGCCGTTCTATGCTACCCCGAACGGCCTCATTGGTATTGTTCAGGGCCTGCTCCAAGGCTGCGACAATCCCAGCCCGGCGGGAACTGAGAATGGACAGCAGCGTCGCATCTTCCGATTCGCCTAATTCCAGTTTAGCCTGCGCGACCACCGGATCCAGGCAACCACACGACTGGCGGAGAACCATCTGGGCCGACATCAAAGTTTCCGGGGGAACTTCCCGCCCTTCCAACAAGGCCAACACTGCCTCTACAGCCTGATGGCCCAGGGCGTAATAGGGCGCGGCAACGGTCGTTAATGACGGGGTGTTGACGCGACTGTGCAGCGAATCGTCGAATCCGACCACAGCCAGGTCGTCGGGAACCTCAATGCCCCGCGCGTGCAGGCTAGGCAGCGCCCCCAGGAGTAGGCCGTCGTTAGCAGCCACGATTGCATCCAGGTCAGTCGGAGGATGCAACTGGCGCTCATCAAGCAAGAGGTATATCGCTTTTGGGCCCCAACTACGCGCCCAGTTTTCTGATGGTGGAGTGATAAGGAGCGGATCGACAGGCAGGTTGTGGGCCTTTAGCGCGTCCAGATAGGCCTGATAGCGCGACTGGGCCTGTACGTGGTTCTCTGGACCGCGAATGAACGCCAGCCGGCGACAGTTGTGAACCTCGATCAGGTGTGTCACCGCTTCATACATGCCGTGATAGCTCTCCATCGACAAACCCGGGAGTCCTTCCCACGCTCGCCCAATCGCCACCACCGGAAGAGGATGATAACGTCTGTGGAAGACCTCAATCTCGTCGGCAGTCACAGAGTTGCCGATGGAAGAAGCCCAACTCACCAAACCATCCACACTGGTTGCACCGACCAAATCGTAGAGGATATTAGCCTGCTCCGGGGAACGGGGTGAGGTGCGCAGCGTAGCGCCGGGAAAGCAAATCAAATTCACGTCCTGTTCCTGGGCGGCATCTACCACACCCAGCCATTGTGGTTGGCTGTCTTCATGGAGAGCCGGCGCAAGGTATCCAATAGTCAGACGACCATCGGCTGCCCTATTACGCTGCGGACGTCCAGCTGGTTGAGATTCTGCCATAGTATTCGTTCTCCCTATAATCCTTTTCGCCACATTGCGAACGCGCGATTATTCACAGACGCGCGAACATTTGCGCACACACCATCACTCTTCTGAGGACATTCCCAGATAGATGGTGATTTTGTCCAATCCAAGCGAGTGTCGCATTTCTTTAGCCGCCGTCTTGAGCACAGTCTCCATATCGAGCGACTCGCGCATTCGCGAGGTGACCTCGCCAACCAATCGCTCTTGCACCGCCCGCCGCTGCACATCGTCCAGCAGCCGCAAGCTCTCGATGGTCTGCGCGAGTTGCCCGGTGATGGCCTCGATCAAGGATAGTTCCTCCTCAGTCCAGGGCCGGCCATCGGGATGCTGCCCACCAATCGCGCCGACGATCTGCCGGTTAATGACCAGCGGGACAGCAGCGCCTTCACCCTCGGCCACTGGTGCTCCACTGTCCACAGCTCGCGTCATTTGCGGCAGCCACTCCGCCTCCGGCGTGATCTGATTTTGCCGGTAGGCGAATCCCGGCTGCACACGGCCTGACTGCACGACGGTTTGCCAGCTCTGCTCCGCATAGCGGCGCTGCACTTCCTGAGACTGAGTCAGCGCCGCCACCAGCGCATCCACCGTCGTGTTGAGGTACTCGCCCAGGGCGTGCAATTCGCTGTCCCCTTCGACATTCTCTTCCAACACGCCGACATCCAAACGCGCCGTATAATCCCCGGCCGCCACACGAGACAAATAATCCGCGTATCCGGCCACGGTTTCACGAAGATGCACCGCTGAGTACGCTTCTCGTTCACGTAATTCACGCTCGGCTATCGCTAACTGCTCGGCCTGACGACTGGCCTCGACCAGTTCAAAGCTACGCTGCCGCTCTGCATCAATCGACCGCTCGGTCTGGAGAATGAATCCCCCTGACACCACGGCTGTCACGCCCAGTGCATTTAGGAAGAGAAAGACTTCAAGTGGCCAACGCATGGTATCGGCTATGGGCTGCGGGGGCAGTATCTGGGTAATCTCCAGAGCCGCCATCGTCAAATAGACAACGCTCATGAGGATCGAGGCGTAACGCAAGGGTTTGACTCCCCCAATCAATCCAACAATCACCCCCCCGACGATAAATCCCAATGTCACTGGTCCAGTGACACCCCCAAGAAAATAGAGGATGACTGTCAGACTCATGACCAACCCGGGTAGGTAAACCATAATGGCGCGATACAGTTGTTGGCGACGGATCAACCTTAGCCCGATGCTACTAAGAAACAGGAACAACAAAACCATCGCCAACAGGATATAAGTATCTGCAGAATATGGCGCTCTGATCAGCCTGATTGCTAAAACAACCAGGGGCAAGGCTGTTGCTGCCACCGAAACCCACATGATGACTCGCGCTACCTGCAGACGCCGGGCAAAGACTTGATCTATCTCAACCGGTGACGATTGCCTGTTCATCATTTTTCCTTCCCTTCCGGTGCAGCGGAAATCTTCCCCTGTCCGACATCGATACGCGCCAGCATGTCGGCCTCCAACGTCTGGCCTAATTGCTGCAACGCACGTTGTATCGCCTCATCGACGGTGAGCGCCCCGCGGATCTGATCGGTGATCTCACGCGTCAGACGTTCGCGCGCGGCGCGGTGTTGGGTCTCTTCGAGTAAGCGCAACGTTTCGGCGACGATACCCATGCGCTCGGCGACCGTTTCAACCAGCGCGATCTCATCGTCGGTCCATTTCCGCGCTCGATCCTCATCGTGGATGCCCAATGTGCCGATGACCTGGTCACGCAATTGGATCGGTGCAACCAGAGCTGCGTGATCCACATCCCGCGCGTCACGCCCCGATACAACCACGGTGCTCTGCCGGGTCAACGCCTCCTGGACTTCAGGCAACGAAGCCCATATGCCACGCGCATCGCGTAAAGGCGTTATACCGGGGAGTGTCATCTCGTAATCGGTGAGCACCGTCGATGCCTTCTGCCCACTCCATGCCTCGCGTACATATTGCTGCTGGATCATCTCCAAGTCACGCAAGGCGCGCTGGGTTTGTTCAAACAAACGGATGTTCTCGATGGCATTGGCTAACTGATCGGCCAACGCTTGAAGAACCGTGACATCTTCCTGAGAAAATGCAGCGGATTCCCTGCTTTGGAGCGTCAACGCGCCGATGACCCCACTGCGACTCTTAAGCGGCAGCGCCAGCTCTGAGCGCGTCTCCGGCAACAGCGGATTCTCGAAGCGCACAGGGGCAACGCCCACATCCAACGCGATGCGCGCTTCCCCCTGCGCGATGCACTGCCCAATAATCGAGCTGCCGCCGACCTCCAGGCGATGCCGGCGCGCAACCATTTCCGCACCGGCCCGCCCCGTTGCAGCGCGGAGCACGGCCTGCTTCCGCTGCACCGCACTGGAAAACTCGGCCGGGGTGGCTGTCATATCCACCAGGAACAGACCTGCGTAATACAATTCCAGTTGTTCAAGCAACAGCTCTACGCTCTGCTGAAGCAAGGTGTCAATATCCAACACCTCAGTCGCGATCCGTGCCACATCGGCAACCGCCTGGAGTTGCCGGCCGCGCCGCCGCAGTACGACTTCTGTACGCTTGCGATCTGTAATATCGTAGGTCATCCCCACAAAACCGGTGATATGTCCAGCCTCATCGCGCAGAGGAATCTTCGTGGTGGATACCCACAACTTTTCGCCTGTAGTTTGATCAACTGCCGCCTCTTCCTTGTCGATGACACTTTCTCCCGACGCCATTAGCGCTTGCTCGTCGGCATAGTATTGCGATGCCAACTCATGCGGGAAGATATCCAGGTCGGACTTGCCGATGACTTCCTCCTGCGTTCTTGCGCCTAGGAGGCCCAGATGCGCGATGTTATTGATCAAGAAACGGCTCTGGCGATCCTTGATGTAAACGTAATTCGGCAGGTTGTCAATCAAGGTACGTAACAGGTTGCGATCAGCCGACAACTGAATCTCCGTGTTTTTACGCTCCGTGATATCCCGCGAGATGCCAAAAGTGCCAAAGATGTTGCCCTTGTGGTCGCGCATAGGCATTTTGGTCGTCGTCACCCACGTGTCCGGGCGGTCCTCCCAGGTTTCCCGTTCCTCAAGATTCAGAAGCGGCTCGCCGGTGCGAATGATACGCTGCTCATCCTCATAAGCCGGGCGAGCATGTTCCTCGGTGAAGAAATCGAAATCGGTTTTGCCGATAGCGTCCGCCGGGTCGCTCAACCCAAAACGCTCGGTTTGCGAACGGCTGACCCGGATGAAACGGCTCTCCCGGTCTTTGAAATAGATCTGATCCGGAAAATTGTCCATTAGAACGTTCATCAAATACTGCTCGTATTCCAGAGCTTCATACAAACGCGCATTGGTGATAGCGTTGGCAAGTTGATCCGCCAGCGTTTGCAGGATGCTGATGTCTTCGGGACTAAAAGCCGCCTCCTGCGTGCTCTGAATCGTCAACGCGCCGACGACGTCTCCCCGGCTAATCAAGGGCAACGCCAGTTCCGAGCGCGTGTCGGGCAGCAGAAGATGCGGGCGACGCACAGTGTCACGGTCCACATCCAGCGCGATGCGCGCCTCCCGGTTGGCAACACACCAGCCGATCATCGAAGTGCCACCTACCTGCAAACGGTGTCCCTCTTCCACCATCCGCTTTCCGGCCTCGCCCGAGCCTGCTTTCAGAACGGCCCATTGTACAGCCGGGTCCTGCGGATCAGGTTCTACCAGGAACAGGCCGACGTAATAGAGGCTGAAGCGATCGCGCACCAGTGTCACGACCTGTTGGACCAGATCATCTGTATCGAGCAAGGCGCTCGCAGTGCGGGAGACCTCGGCGGCGGTCTGCAATTGCAGCGCGCGTCCAGCCAGCCGTTCGGTGGTCAACACCCCCTGCAACGCGCTGCTGATCTGCATACGCAGCATGTCGTAGATCGCGCCTTCGCGCGGACCGACTTCAAAGCAAACCTTACCGAGATGTTCGTTCCTGAAATGCAAGAGTTCGATCACCAGACTGTAACGCCGGTCCCCAGGCAATACTTCTGGAGGCAGCACGTCACGCATGGGATAACGCTGTTTCGACTTTTGTTCCAATCCACGGGTGCGGTCAAAGGCCAACACCAACTGCGCCAGCGTCGAAGGCGTAGGCGTCTCCTGGGACGCTTCCAGGCCGGCATACATCGACAGGTAAAAGCTAGGGATGTCCAGCTGAGGTAAGCCGTAAAGCATGGCATTCAGTAAATCATCGAGCATGCCCGCAGACACAAACACCTGGTCGATTTCACGCAAGACGCCTTCACGTTGGGCCGTTTGGAGTCGCTGACGCGCCTGAGCTTGTTGAGCCGCGCTGCCGACCTGTACCCGCGCCTGCTGCAGCAGCCCCTCGATGCGCTGCGCTGATGTCCCCTCCATCACACAAGTAAGTGCGTGAGCGCGCAAAACAGAGAGGCCGTTCTGCCAGGCGGACACGTCACCCTGTTCCAGCAACGTCTGGCGCATGAGATCATCCAGCACGCGCAAAAAGACCTCGGCGGAAGCGACAGTCTCATCCTGCGTGGCCTCAACGAAAGCATCCACCAGGCGCACGACACGCGCCCTGATCGCCGCATTGGCGTCGTCGGATAACGACTCGGCGGCGAGCACCCCGACCATATCGGACAGCAACGCCTCGCGGCGCGTGGCCATAGCCGCCGGGAAGGATGCGCAAGGTTCGGCAGGCATCTCTGGCTGCAGCCGTGATTCTGCTTGCAGCACAGTAGCATCCAGACAACCGCACGACTGGCGTACCACCAACTGCGTGCGTAAGTTCACCTGCGGCGGAACAGTTGCGCCTTGAAGTTGAGCCAATACCAGTTCCACCGCCTGGCGGCCCTGCTCGCGCAAAGGTTGGCGTGCCGTCGTCAGCGTGGGGATGGCGTAGCGACTGTCCTCAATATCGTCGAAACCAACGACCGCCACATCGTCGGGGACGCGGATGCCGCGCGCTTGCAGGATGCCCAATATCTCAAGCGCGACCCTGTCATCGTGAGCAACTAAAGCTTCGACATCGATCCGCGGGCGCAACTGTCGTTCGTCGAACAACAAACGAATGCCGGTCTCAGGCGTGGAGTAGTGGGTGCCGGAGATGACAAGGTCAGGATCGACTGCAATCCCACGCTCAGCCAACACCGCGACATAAGCCTCATAGCGCGCATCATTCTCCAGATGGCCTTCCTGTCTGTGGAAGAAGGCAATGCGCCGATAGCCATGCACATCCACAAGATGAAGCATCATCTCGCGCATACCGTAATCATTATCGATGAGCACACTGGAGATATCGGTCAACGGCATGGCGATACTGGCCATGGGCAAAGGCCGATAACGCTCGCAAAACGCTTGCAATTTCTCCTGGTTCACCCGCGTGCCTAGCGATCCGGCGGCGAAGATCAACCCATCGAGAAGTGCTTTGTCGGGCAGGCCATAGAGCACGTTGTTCATATCATCGGAATGTGGTTGATTATGCAAACTGCCACCGACGAAACAGAGCAGGTTCACGTCGCGTACGCGCGCTTGCGCCTCTACGCCCTGCCAGATGGCATTGTGGTATCCCGTTGTGAGCCGGTCGACAAAGAAACCAAGTGTCAGCCGGCGCTGTGTGGAGGCAGGTGCGCCTGCCGTTTTCTTTCGGGACGAACTGCCGCCCGCGCGTCTACTCTGCTTCGCCATTATTTCCTCCGTCAGGCTGCCCGGTTTCCGCCGCGCCTTGCGTCTGAGCGCCCCAGCGCACGTAAACGCGCGACCCGCCAAGCGCCTTGTTCAGCGCCTCGGTGGTGACGCGCATTAACGCCGATAGATCGGTCGCGCGCTGCATCTGGTCTGAGATTTCGCGGATCACGCCTTCACGGGCGGCGCGGAGTTGCGTCTGCCGGTAAAGGCGCGCGCTTTCCAACGCCTGCCCCATCTGCTCGGCCAACGCTTCGAGCAGGGTCACTTCTTCATGGGTCCAGGTATCGTTTGACGAAAGGCCCGGCGCATCCTGGCTCTTGCTGAAATTAAGCACCCCCACCACCTGGTCGCGCACCAGGATTGGGACAGCCAGCGTCGGCATACCGCCGGTATATCCCCGTACGCTCTGGCGAGTGCGACGCGCGGCGTGCATTTCGGGACTCCACTCGCCTTGCGCCGGGAAGAGGCTCACCTCTTTCGAATCCGTCACAGCGCGCGCGCCGACATATCCCGTGGTGGCGCGGGTACGGGCTAACAGGTCCCAGTCCTGGCGCATTTGCACACCGTAGGCCCGACGCTCAGCCTCGAGGGATTCCTCAGCCTGCGCCAACAAGCGCGCATTGTCGATGGCAATCGCCACTTGATCGACCATGGTTTGCAGCACCGTCAACGTCTCGGCATCGAAGGCGTCTGGTCGCGTGCTCTGCACGCTCAACGCGCCAAGCACCTCGCCCCGCGAGCGCAAAGGCAAGGCCGCCTCCGAACGGGTATCCGGCAGCTCCGGATTGGTCACGCGCACCGCATCGACTTCGGCGTGCGACGCCACGCGGGCTTCCGCATGGGCAACGCTCCACCCGATCATCCCTTCACCGACGCGGATGCGGTGCTGCCGCGCCAGCATCGCCTGCCCGGCCTCACCTGTGCCCGAACGCAGTACGGCCCACGCGCGGGTTTCGTCTAACAGGAACAGGCCGGTGTAGTACAGGTCAAAACGTTCGAGAATCAAATCGACGACCTGGTTGATCAGCACATCAGGCTCCAGGATCGAAGCCGCCGCCTGGCTCACTTCCGCCGAGGCTTGCAAATAAGCTGAGCGTTGTTCGAGATCGGCGGTCCGGGAAACCACTCGCTGTTCCAGCGTATCGATGGATGTGCGCAACTGCGCTGTCATACTGTTGAACGTACGTGCCAGGACGCCCAATTCGTCCTCACTCACCACTGACGCAGTCCGGGTTAAATCGCCTTCTGTAATCGCGGCAGCGGTTGCAGTCAGTTCATCGATTGGTTCAAAAGCCTGGCGCATCGTGAAAAACATCAACGTGCCGAGCAGGAGAGCGCCAGCAATGGCCGCCACTGTGCCAATTCTGCCAATATCAAGCCACGAGCGATGCAACTCATCCCACTCCTGTTGTACGATGACGCCCCACCCATTGTTCAAGACCTGCGCGTAAACCTGCCAGCGCACGCCATCGGCATCGACAAAGCTAAATTCGTTTTCTCTTTCGAGACGCATTTTAGTGATGATCGGAGAATCGTGGATGTCCAAAATCTGATTAGCTATCGCCGCATCGGAATGCACGACAATCCGATCCCGAGGATCTACGACATAAGCAATACCCGTCTCACCAAAACGGGTTGCCGTGATGTCGTCGGAGATTTGCTCCAGCGTAGTCGCGAACATCCCCGCGCCAATCGGAACAGGGCCGCGCTCGCGAATGAGGGTGGCGACGACCAGTGCCGGCTGGCCACTGGTGCGCCCAATCACCACTTCATAATTCACCACATCGAGACGTGATTCCCTGAACCACTCGCGGTCGCTGTAGTCGGTCAACGGCGCGTCATCGCTGCGGGCGACGTTCATGCCTTTAAGATCGGTGGTGCTGACCAGATAGATGTAAGGATAGACAGTCTCCATGACCTGTAGGGTAGGTTTTTGCTGCTCCGGGTCCATAGTGCGTATCTGCGGCAAAGTCACCAGCTGTTGCAAAGCACGGCTGTTGAAATCCAGCCATAGTTGCACATTGGTCGCCACAAGTTTGTTGGTCGCTTCCAGCTTTTCGAAGGCTTGCGTTTCCATCATCCCTAGCGACTGGATCAGCACAAAGGTCATCACCCCCACCAGAATCGGCAGGGCGACGATCAATGTGAGGCCCACCAGGCGCGAACGCAGACGCCCACGTTGGGCGCGACGCTCGGAGATCATTTGCCGGAAGGCGATATAGGCATAGGCCATAGCATAGAGTGTCGTTGTGACAATCGATGTAGCGCCGGAGCCGAGGGTAGACCGCAGCCCAAATTGCACACCCACCGCGAGCAGCAGCACAATCAGCAACATCCAGGCCAACCGGCGCGCTATACGCAGTGTGTCACGACTCCTAATGGTCAACACCACGGGCACAAACGGCAATAGTGAGAGAAGATACAGGTAGAGCCGTCGCATAACTTGTGCGACACTGCCGGTCTCATACACGCCAGTCTCTATATAGCCGCCCGAATAACTCACAGCCTCGATGCCACCGTACCACAACCCGGTGTGCCAGATGCCATCAATAACAGTCAACACCATCGGCAAAAAGAGCAACCCGTACAACAGCCACAATAACCACCGCCCACGTCCTTGTAGCCACCGCGGTTTAAGCAAGACTATGGCTGCCACAATCGAAGCCACCATGGATGGTTCTGTCGTTGCCGCCAGGAACAACGTCGGCACGACAGCTTGAGCAGCCTGTTTCGCGCCAAATAATACCCCCAAAGCCAGACTGTTGACGGCAAATATGAAAAGCAAGAGGCTGACATGACGGTTGGCAACGTGCCGGGCATTGAGCATCAGCACATACAAAGCCAGAATCAACTCCAGCAAACCGGCAAACCATGCCAGGCCTTGCAATACCTCGTTCGTCAACAGGACATTCATACGTTGACCTCCTCCGCGCTTGCCCCTTCCGGCTCTTCGCCGCTCAACCGCACCTCGACGCGCGCAAAGTTCAGGGTGCTGACCATTTCGCGCACGGCGTTCTGCAGCACCTGGTCGATATCCAACGAGGTCCGCATCTGTGTGCTCAGTTCGCCGATGATCTGGTCGCGCGCGGCGCTGCGCCGGGTATCCTCGAACAGCCGCGCCCTATCCAGTGCCGAAGCCACCTGCTCCGCGATCGAGTCTAACAACATCTGCTCCTCGGCAGAAAGCGGGTGCGCGGGATCGGTCTGTACGGCCAGCCGCCCGATGACCTCCTGCTGCACGGCGACCGGCGCCACGTAGACCTCGCGTTCCGCCTCCGGGGGCTGCACCAACGGATGCACCATGCCCTTATCATAGATGTATCCCTGGAGACCACGCCGCTGCTCGCGCAGGGCTTCCCATCCCTCGTGCGACATCGACTGTTGCAGCAAGTTCAGGGTTTCCAGACGGCTCTGCATTTCCTCGCGCAGGCTCGTGTTCTCGATTGCAATCGCAATCTGCCCGCACAATTGCTGTAACAGGAGTTGATCGTCCAGGGTCAACGCGCCCGCGCGATCGCTTTGCACATCCAGGATGCCGAATACCTGATCGCGCAGTCTGATTGGCACGGCCAGTTCACCTTGTGTCTCCGGCAAATTGGGATTCGGACGCCATTCTCGATCCCGGGTCACGTCGGTTGCCAGAACGGGCTGGCCCGTCTCTGCCGCCGTCCCAACCACACCTATCCCTATTTCAATCTGATGTCCATCCGCCAGCATCTTTTCTCCCACTTCGCCATAGCCAACGATCAGGCGAACGGCGTTGATTTCCGGATCGTAGCGGAAGATTTGCGCGTGGTAGTAGTCGAAGCGCTCTTTAATCAACCTAACCACCAGGCGATACAGTTCGTCCAACGCGGGAACAGCGGCAATTTCTTGCGAAACCTGCGTACTGGTCTGCACCTGGAGCGCCCGCCGCTCGTACAACGACTCGCGGCTGGCGATTTCGCGCTGCAATTCGGCGGTGCGCGCTTGCACTTGCTGTTCCACGGCGGCGTAAGATTGTTCGAGCGATTCCTGCGTGCGACGATTTTCCTCGATCAGCCGCACCGCACGCAACGCGCTGCTGAGGTGATCCCGCAACGCCCAGTACAAATCGCCATCGTGGGGACCAATCTCAAACAACACGTATCCCAACCGTTCACGACGCACATACAACGACTCTAGCACCATGCTGAAGCGCCGATCTCGTGGCCAGAACGTTTCCGGCAGCAACATCTGCGAAGCAAACGCCGGCGAGTCCGCTCCCACATGTCCGCGCGCATCGTAAGCCGCAAGGATGCGGGCCAGTACCGGCTCCCTAGGGTCTTCGTAAAGCGCGATGGCATAACCAGGAATACCCAATATGGGAAGCTGCTGGCGCAACACGCTGACGAAATGTTCCAGATCGGAGGCCACCATCAACGCCTGTTGGACAGCGCGCAATTGTCCCGCCTGATTTTCTATCCGCCAGGCGCTGCGCGCCAGCGTGCGCTGCACTTCATAGCTGACGAGTACGCGTGCTTGGTGACAGAGGCTATCGAAACGCGCACGTGCGGCTGCGGGGATAGCACGTGCCAGCATGTGATAGCGCAGGACAGAAAAAGCCGTGTGCCACACGTTAGCATCGACACCCGCGTCAGCGGTCTGACGTACCAATGCGAGCATAGTAGACAGGCAATCGCCATTCGATGCCGGATCCAGCACGGTCAGATAAAGGTCCCACAATGCTTCCAGGACTGTGCGATCCAGCGTCATTGACTGCGTACCGGTGTCTTGCATGGCCTGCGCCAGCTCATCCAGAACGGTATCGCGCTCGGCGGCCAGGGTCGCAAGCGACACCTTCTTGGACGCAGAGGGCGCCGCCATGGCAACCCCGGCCTGCTGCACGGCCGGAATCACGCATCCGCACGATTCGCGGATGACCAGTTCGGTGGGCACATGCGTTACATCAGGAACCGTAGAATGTTCAAGCAACGCCAGCAGCAATTCCGCCGCCTGATATCCCTGCGCGTATCCAGGCCACGGCACGGTGGTGAGAGGCGGGTTGGTATGCCGGCCTTCTTCGAAATCGTCGAAGCCCACGACCGCCACATCCTCCGGCACACGAATACCGCGCGCTTGCAACGCATCCAGAACTCCGAAAGCCATATTGTCATTGGCGGCGACCACCGCATCGAAATCGTCGTGCGGACGCAGACCTCGTTCATCACACAACAGGCTAATCGCCTGTATACCGGCAGTGCGTTGGTTGTTGCCCGGCGCAACCAGAGACAAATCCACTTCGATGTCGTGCGTGGCCAGTACATCCCGATAAGCGCGATAGCGATCCTCGGCCTCCTCGTGCCCTTCCGGACCACGCACAAAGGCGATCCGGTGGTACCCGTGAACCGCGACGAGATGCTCGACCGCGCTGTACATCCCGACATAGTTATCGGCCAACACAGCGGGAATGCCTTCGACCTGCAAGCCGAGACTCACTGTCGGCAGTGGGGCGTAGCGCCGGCAAAAAGCATACGCGGTCTCGATATCTACATTATGTAATACTCCCGCCCAGATCACAAGACCATCCACACGGCCAGCAGCGGTCAGGTCATAGAGCGCATTCGCCGGCTCCACTTCATCAGGAGCAACGTGTAATGCTCCACCAGAGTAGCAGATCAAATTTGCCTCGTGCGCGCGCGCCGCATCCTCCATTCCCAACCAGACCGCCTGGCCGATCGTGTCCATCAGGCCATAGGTGAACAAGCCAATCGTAGGGCGTTCCGCGCGCGCGCGATTCTCATCATCGGGGTGGTATGTGTTATGATTATTCATCGATGTTTCTCCCCTTATCGTCGGCCTTATTCTCCAGGTAGACAAAGACTGGGCGTTTCAACACCTCCCCGACTTCCTGGACCGCGATGCGCATCACCGTGTCGACATCGACGGCCGCACGAATGCGCTCCGAGACCTCGCGCAAGAGCTGCTCGTGCGCTGCCGCGCGCCGTGACTCCTGGTAAAAGCGGGAAACCTCCAACGTTAGACCAAGCTGCCCGACCAACTGTTCCAACTGGGCAATCTCGTCCGGCTTCCATTCGCCGGCATCCCCGCGCTTGCTCACATCAACGACGCCAAGCACTTCATCGCGCAGACGGATGGGCAGCGCCAGGGAAGGTGCCGCGCCATCAGGCGCTCGATCGTCGGCAGTTTCGTCCACCACCACACGTCCTTCGGACCAGGCCACGCGTGCAGCAGGATGCCACGTCTCTGGAGGCGCTACTGGCAACGGCATGATGTACCGAGTTTCTGCCTGATAACCTTCCAACCCGGCTGCGCGTCCCGATAACAGGGCCTCCCATGCCTCACGCGTCACTGCGCCATACGAACGCTGGAGGCTCTCCATCGCCTCCTGGCGCTCGGCGTACAATCGCACGCTGTCGATGGCG
This sequence comes from Chloroflexota bacterium, assembly GCA_036845725.1. GTDB lineage: Bacteria > Chloroflexota > Anaerolineae > B4-G1 > SLSP01 > DSWT01. The sequence goes on along the minus strand of DAIUDK010000004.1, from coordinate 47,961 downwards.
ACTGCCACCTGATCGGCAATCGTCTGCAACACCACGGCGCTTTCAGCATCCAACCCATCAGCCTGATCACTGTGAACCTCTATCGCGCCAAAGATCTGCCCGCGCGAGCGCAGCGGCATCGCCACCGCGGCAGATGTCGCAGGCAGCCGGAGCCGGTCGAACAGGCGCGCACTGTCGGCGTCGGTGTCTCGCACCAGGATCGGTTTCTCTTCAGCCACGCAACGCCCGACGACCCTCTCGCCCACGGCCGCCCGATAATCCTGCGCCATCATGGCCGGAGCAGGCTCACCCGAACCGGCATGGAGCACCAACCACTTGCCGGCGTCATCCAACAAGAACAAACCGGCATAATACAGGTCGAACCGCTCACGCAAGAGGTCCACCACGCTCTGCGCCAACGATGTCACATCCGCCGCGACGGAGGCGATCTCGCCAACCGAGGTCGTGGCCTCCAATTCGCGGGTACGGCGCCGCCCCTCGCGTTCACGTTCGCTGTCACGCCGAGATAACACTTCGTCCAGTTCCTGGATATTCGCCGCCATCGCATTGAACGCTTCGGCCAACTCACCGATTTCATCGGGCCAGTGGCTTTGGACACGTTGAGTCCGGTCGCCATCCAGCCAACGGCGCATCCCCGTGCGGAGTTTGACGAGTGGCGCACTCAGAGATCGCGCCAACCACCACGCCGTTGCTGCCGCCAGGAGGAGGAGCAACGCCAACATACCTGCCATAGTCCAGGTACCGCCACGAATGCGGGTGTAGGCTTCGGTTTGCGGCTGATAGACAAACAGGTACCAGTTCAGGCGATGAATGGCCTGGGCGATAGAGGCCTCGGAGATTAACGCATCATCGAGAGCCGCCCGGCCAATCACCACTCTTTTCCCGTCTGTGTCGCGACCTTCGAACCATAGTGCACCGACACGGGTAAGGTCTGCCAGCCACGCTGAGGACACGGTCTGCCCCACATGCTGCGAGTTCGAGTCAGCCAGGATCATGCCTTCTTCGTCGACCAGTGTTACACCCATCTGCCCCTCGCCCAACGTCTGGAAAGCAGTAGAAAGGAAATCAATGTTCACCGTGGAGCGCAAAACACCTACTGCCTTACCATCCAAGAGTGAGCGAACCGGCACTGCCACAGGGATAGCGACGTACCCGGCACTTTCATCATACACGGGCTGGCCAATGTGGAACGCGCCCAGCCCACTGTCGTAAGCAGCCTGCCACCACGCCTCATCGGCCTGGTAATAGTCGCTAACCCGCCGGGTTGCGGCAACCAGGCCCCCATAGCGATCGGTGATGAAGATTTCAGCGTGAGCGGGTGATGTCCTGGCATAGGCCACCAACCGGGCAGCCGCCCGGTTCAGTCCCGGATTGATGTTGGTCTGGATCAGCTCGTCGTCATCAGGAGTAACGAGCCACTGGCTGTCGATCTCCAGCAACGCACTTTCAATTTCTGCCGCGTTACCGCTGTAGTTCCCATTGGCCAGTTGCGTCTCAAGGATCAACGAAGCGTCCAATGCCATCGTCCGCAGCAACGCGAGTTTTTCAATCAGAGCATCGGCGATATATCCCACCCGGCCATCCGCCAGGGCAACCACTTTGGCGCCGACCTCCTCCTGCACACGGGCACGCAATATACCGGCATGGACAAAGGTCGCAATCCCCAGCGTCAACGCCACAACGATCATGATCGACACCATGATCTTGTAGAAAATGGGCCATTCTCTAAATTTGAGTAGCGCAGTTAAGCCAGTCATCATTTTCTGTCCTTCGAACGATTCTCAACGAGCCGAACGTATCCATTGCGCCTCATACTTCACCCTACGAACTTCTCCTGCCATTACACAACGGGCGCGTCGCCGTTCCCCGGCTTATCGGCGGATTCGAAACGCGGCGCGAGACGTACCGACACCCGCGCCAGATCGAGCGCATCACGCAGTTCCCGCGCAGCGTTCCGCAGCACCGCCTCGACGTCCAGACGCTCGCGCATCCCGCTGATGGCCTGGGCCGCAATCTGCTCACGGGTAGCGGTACGGCGCGATTCCTCCAACAGGCGGGCGCTTTCCAATGCTGCCCCCAGACGGGCTGCGACCTGTTCCACCAGTTCAACGGCTTCTGCAGGAACCTGTGGTTCATCAAACCGCAAGTTAAGCACGCCGAGCACCTCGTTACGCACGCGGATAGGGACACTCAACACGCCCTGCACCCGGCCAGTCTCTTCGTCGACCTCTACAGTGGGTGACAGCCTGACGGTCGTGGCAACGGTTTTTTGTTGTTGAAGAGCGACCTGAGCCTCGGGCGACGGATCGGTTACCGGTTCCACATCGACGAGGCGATAGCGATAGCCAAAGGACTGACGATAGTTCTCGAGGAAATTCCGCCAAGACTCCTGGGTCAGTTGCCCAGTCGCCAGTTCGAGTTCGTGCATACCTTGTTCCATACGGCGCAGTAGCCGGGCGTTCTCAATCGCGTTGGCAAGCTGGTCGGCCATAGTCTGGAGCGTAGTGATGTCCTCCTGCGTGAAAGCGCCCGGTCGCGTATCCTGGATGGTCATTGCGCCAATCACGCGGCCCCGGCTGAACAGGGGCAGTGCCAATTCCGACCGGGTATCCGGCAACAAGGGATTCCGGCGGTACAGGGCTTCATGCCGGGTATCGAACGTGATGTGGGCCTCACCTTGAGACACGCACATGCCGATCATCGAACTACCGCCAACTTCGAGCCGGTGATTGCGTGCCAGCATCACACGTCCGGCCTCGCCAGTGCCGGCGCGCAGGATGGCCCAGCGCTGGCTGTCGTCGGCCAGGAAAATACCGGCGTAGTACAAGTCGAACCGTTCGCGGATCAAATCAACAGCCTGCGGCAGCAGTTCATCCAACGTGAGAATGGACGTCGTTACCCGCGAGATTTCCGCCGCCGCCAAGAGCCGCGAAGCGCGCCGCTGGACGTCCGAGAACAGACGCTGTGTCTCCAGCGCCAGGGCCATTTCCGTAGCGATGGTACGCACTAGTGTAACGTGATCCTCGGTCCAGGGCATGGCATCCGTGGTCTTGAAAGCCAGAGCGCCGACGATTTCCTCACCATACAGCATAACCGGCACGGCCATTGTTTGCCCGCCATCAAGGTCGTGTTCCAACACCACATCGCCCCGTTGAACAGCTACGCCCATTTCGGGAATCCAAACCGTGTCGCTGATGCCACGCTTCTCGTCAGAGTATTCAAACCCCGGCACAAGCCCGGCACGTTCTTGCCATGCGCCTTGGATGTAGCGCCGTTGCGCCACCAGAACATCCCGCAGTGCCTCTTCTGCGCGGCGTTCGGCGGCCTGTGCTTCGCGCTGCGCGCGCTCTTGTTCGAGTGCCAGCAGCGCCCGGAAGATCACGTCACTCAAACGCTGCGTCAGGCGGGTGTAGAGTCGCCAATACTGCCCCCCCCACACCACCGCAAAGCCAAGTTGGTGTGTCTGCAAGGTAAGCGGTAGCACCAGAACGGTTCGCCGGCGTTCCTCGAACAGGGTTTGCCGTGGAATCAACTGCGGGGGAGAGAACCACGGACTTTCCGTATGGAGTTCAACCTTCGGGCTGTCACCGGGACGATAAATATCATATTCGAATAGCAGGCGCGCATTTTCCGCCAGAGGGTCTTCGTTTTCATACAACGACACGAAACAACAATCAATGCCGATGCGCGGGAATAACCCATTCAAGGCTAACGCCAGCTCTTGCAAATGCAAAATGGTGCTCAAGGTGTTGTCGATCTGACCTAGAAGTGTTTCCTGTTGTTGAATGAGTTGTCGCCGGTATGCTTCCTGACGCCGCTCTGCGTCTCCTACCAGCAAACGTGCCTGTTGCAGCAAGTCCTCAGCCCGATGGCGCGCAGTGAGATCGCCCAGGTAAGTGAGTGTGTGGCGGCGCATTTCGGTGAGGAGGTGATGCCAGTTGGTGATGCGCCCCTCCGTGTTACGTGCTTCACGCAGGGCTTGATCGAGAAGTATCAGAAAATTGTCAGCCGACGAGCCTCTTACACCAGCAAGAAACGCCTCCCACATCGGCGCGGGGACGCCAGGGAAAGCCGGTAGGGGTTTATCGATGAGTTCGATCTGCGCCTCGACGGGGATCTGCGTCACTGCCCCCGGCAGACAACCACATGACCGGCGCACAACCAACTCCGCCGGCACCTCCGCGATTTCTTCGACCGGTTCACCCCGCAAAAGCTGTAACACCATCTGCATGGCCCGCTGGCCAATCTCTTGAGTCGGCTGTCGCACGGTCGTCAGTGGAACGTCCAGGTTCTGCGCGGCAACGGAATCATCAAACCCCACGACGATGATGTCCTCGGGAACACGCACGTCGTACTCCCGCAGCAATGTCATCGCCTGTACCGCCATATCGTCGTTGGCAGCGATAACAGCCCAGGGCGAGGTATCCTCCGCGTCACGCGGGACAGCCTGTATCCGCGCCCACAAGGTTTCCATCGCCGTCCGACCGGCAGAGAAGTTGCTCACCTCAACAAAATCCGGGCTATACGGGATCCCGTATTCCTCGAGCAGCGTGGTATAGGCGCGATAACGTTCATCCGCGTCGAAGTTGCCTACTGGACCGCGAATAAAAGCTAACCGACGACAGCCGTGCACTTCAATCAAGTGCTTGATGTTATCATACATGCCGCTGTAGCCATCGACCAGGACCGAAGGCACACCCTCATGCGCCATCACAACCCCAATAAGAGGAATGGTGGTTCGCAGACTATCGACATAGTCGCTAAATGTATCAGGTCTTACCGCATAGGCAATGTTACCGGAGATAATAGCGCCATCCAGGAGATCGGCATTCACTAAGGCGTAGATCGCGTTGCCACGCGGGACATCTTTCTCCCGCAGTGAGCTGATCACATAACATATCAGGTCAACGTCGAACATTTCAGCTGCGTCGGTCACACCCTGCAACAGCGACTGCCCCCACCAGGAATTGGTTTCCCCAACCAACAGTCCGATCGTGGGACGCCGCTTCGCCTCTGGACGCGCGTCCGTCTCACGTGCGGTGTCAGGAGAAGATATTTCGCGTGTTCTTTTCTGACGGCCCATAGTTGCTCCTAGCTCGACCTGGCATCACCCTGCGCGATGCCGGCTATTTCCAGCAGTTGCTCACGCGTCCCCAAACGCGCCATCCCGACCGAGGCCCCGAGCGCCTGATTCAACGATTCGAGCGTCAGCCGCAGGATTGCCTCGGTATCCGTCGCCTGACGTACACGGTCACTGATCGCGCGCGTGGTCAACAGGTCACTCAAAGCTGCCTGCGCTCGCTGGCGCGCGATGTCAGCATCCTGCTGCGCTTCCTCCTGCTGCTGCACCAACAACGCTCCCATCAGCGCACTGCTGATCTGGCGTCCAAGCGTTTCATAGATCTCGCCCTGCTCTGGCCCGACCTCGAAAAGGGTAAAACCCAGGGCTGTTTCCTGAAAGTACAGCGGGACAACCAGCCGCACTGTAGGCTGAGTATGTGCGAACAAGCTATCTGGCAGCAGTTGGCGCGCGTGAAAAACCTGACCTTCAACGCCCTGGGGATTGCGGCCATCTGTATTTGTGGCCAGCACAAGCCGCGCGAGTTGTCGTGTGGAATCCGTGTACAGCGCAATATAGACACCGGGAATATTCAAACGTGGCAATTCACGCGCAATCAGATCAAGCAATCCGGTCAACTCAAAGGTTGTGATCAAGCGCTCACCAATGACGCGCAACTGGTCGATGTAACTCGCACCATAATACTGTTGTGAGAACTGCATTTGATGGGCTACGTCGGTGACAAAAGCCATTGCCTGTTGCCACACAGATTCAGCGCGTCGCATCTGTTGCATCCCGGTCAACGTGGGTTGCATCGTACGACGCAGCACGAAGAGGATTTTCCGCCCCAGTGCAAGCAAATCGTAGCCATTGAGGTGCAATTGTCGCAGGATTTCGTAAAGCTCACCTAATAATCGCATAGTTGGGGCTTTCGAGTCATCCGGAGAGGCGGCGATCACCGTAGTAAAGGCCTCAACCATGTTCGAAGCCCAATCAGCGCCAAGGACTTGCCCTGCCGGTTCCACGCTCTTCGATAATTCGGTGATAGCGCGCATACGTTGTTCCGGTGAAGGCACAGCGGGCGGACCACCGGCCATACCTGCGGGCGGACCACCGGCCATACCTGCGGGCGGGCCGCCAGCCATACCTGCGGGCGGGCCGCCAGGCCCAAGCAACTGGGCCGCCTCACCGACATCGGCCAGCGGAGACACGAAACAGCCACACGATTGGCGCAGCACCAATTCGCCAGGCACCATCACATAATCGCCAACTGGCTGCTCTTTGATGACTGCCAGCAAGGTCTGAGTTGCCATGCGGCCCATTGCAAAGTTAGGCATACGCACGGTGGTAACAGACGGCATCGTATAAGCGCCCTCGCCCACATCATCGAATCCCACCAACGCTACATCCAGGGGCACGCGAATCTCCCGTCGATGCAACTCCTCCAGCGCTGCCAACGCCATATAGTCATTCGCGGCGACGATGGCTTGAAAATCACGTGTGGGCTGCATGCCGCGCTCATCCAGCAGCATGCGCACAGCGTTGGCGCCGGCTGGCGACGAGAAATCCCCAGGGAGAACCAGGTTTTCGTCCAGGGGAATGTTGTATTCTGCCAACACCGCAACATAGGCCGCATACCGGATGTCGGCAGAGGGATTATCTGGCGGTCCAGCGATGAAGGCCAGGCGGCGGTATCCATGCACCTCGATCAGATGGCGTAACAGAGTCATCATGCTTTGATAGTTGTCCACCGTAACGCCGGGATAGCCTTCGTAGTTACGGTGCAGATTCACCACCGGCAAGGGACGGTAATAGCGATTGTAGAAGGTTTCAAAAATCTGGCGGCTGGGCCACCATTGCACCAAAACCAGCCCGTCGAGGCGCTCCGGATCGATCAGATGATGCACTGCATCGGGGAGGTCATCCGCGATGCCGCCCTCCGCACCCACATTGCCAGCATTCAGGATAAACACATCAGCGTTCTGCTGCCGCGCCATCTCTGCTGCGCCGAGCCACCAGGCCGTCGCACCGGAAATCCGATGGGTCACGATCCCTATAGCCGGTCGAACTTTCTGGTAGGTAGAAGTTTTGTGAGTAAGCACTTGCCCTTCGTCATCGTTCATAATGATATCTCCACGCTATGCCGGCCGGAATGTGCGCTCCGTCGCGCCCAACTCTGAAAGTGATTCAGGGAAGTCGAGATGTACGGCGACTTCGGCGACGCCGGACAACCGTCCCAATTCGCGCACGGCAGTTTGCAAAATCGTATCGACGTCCAACGCACGCGTAAACAGGTCCGCGATTTCGCCAACTTGCGCCTCGCGTAACGCACGCAGGCGGCTATCCTCAAGCAACCGGGCTACTTCCAGCGCCTGCGCGATGTCCTGCACAGCGCGCGATACAAACGTCACATCGTAGCTGGTCCACGGCTGCGCCGGATCGCGAGAGAGACGCAACAGGCCGAAGTTCTGACCGCCGACCAGTTGCAGCGGCGCGCAGAGCGTATTGGTCGCATCCACGTAAGGCGCCGAGGCTGCCAGCGCACTTGCGTCTGCCGGGGGCACAGCGGCGCGTGTCAGCGGCGCAACATCTGAGGGCCTGTAGCGATAGCCAACAACGGGCGACGCGCGCAGCGCCCAACCCTGCTGGATTTCCTCATCATACGAACGCTGTAGTTCGCGCAACATTCGCTGGCTTTCGGCGAACAACTGCGCGTTGCGCAGCGCGACTGCTATCTGGTCAGCCAGGATGCGCAGCGTGGCGATGTCTTCAGGACCAAACGCCGCTTCAACTTCACTCTGCACGTCGAGCACGCCGATAATCTCCTGCCCAAAGATCAACGGGAGCGCCATTTCCGAGCGTGTGTCGGGCAAGTCGGGATTCCGCACCCACACCACATCCGCATCGACGTCTAGCGCGATGCGCGCGCGGCCCGAGCCTGAGACGTACCCCACGATGCCCTGCTCTCCGACCCGCAGGCGATGTCCGCGCGCCAGCATACGCATGCCCCCCTCCGAAGAGGCCGCGTGCAGCACGGCCCACTCACGAGCACCGTCGATCAAGAAGATGCCGGTGTGATAGAAGCCAAACCGCTCTGAAATGAGATGCGCCACACGGTCGAGCAACGTTTCCACATCCAAAATCGACGCTACCACCCGACTGAGACCGCCGGTCGTCGCCAGATATTCAGCACGACGCTCGACCTCCTGCGTGCGCTCGGCCACCCGCGTCTCCAGATTGCCGATCAACTCATTCAACCGCCCCGTCACTGCGGTGAATGCCTCTGCCAGCATGCCGATTTCGTCCTCACTCTCGACAACGGCCACGCGGGTCGAGTCGCCGGCGGCGATGGCCTTGGCGGTCTCGGTCAAAGATACAATCGGCAGCAAAGCCTGTTGGATGGTGAGGAATCCCACAACAAACAGGAGGGCTGCACCAATAGCGATAATCACCCACGACAATGTCATAAAACGCTGCATATCCTGTGCCACGACGGTTTCATGCTGCTGGACCACAGCGGCCCAGCCCTGACCCCCAATACCCGTCGTATACGCCCACCAATGGATATCTTCCTTATCGGTGAAAATGAGCAGCCGGTTAGCCTGTCCACGACGCAACGCCTGGACCGGCGCTTGCTGGCTGAAATCGCGCATAACGCTGTCCTCAGCAACTAACGTGAAGTCCATGTCCGTATGCACCACTGCGCGATCGTTCTGATCCACAACGTAGATTTGGCCGGTATCCCCCAATTCGACCACCGCCATGCGCAGCAATTCCTGCAGGGTCTGTGTTGTCAGTTCGTCCTGCAAATTGACCCCATTGGCCAGCAGGTGGGCGATTGCGCTCAGACGTCGTGTGGCGCTGCGTTGCAGCAGCGTACGCGCCTGCAAGCCCACCAACGTCACGCTAAGGAGCATCACAGGCATCGCGATGGCCAGAAACAACGCGGTCAGCCGGTGGCGTAACAATCCGCGTTGCAGGCGCCGTTCCATAAACATTTGCGCCAGGGCGATGTATACGTAGACACCCGCGTAAATGAGGGAAACGAGAGCCGTCCTGAGCATAGGGTTCAACATCTCGGTCAAAACAGCCTGCACGGTGGCGGCGATGAGTGTGGCTCCGACGATCATCCACGCCCACCGGCGTCTAGCAAGGGCTAGAGGTTCATCCACAGCCTGTTTGTCACGTAGTGTAGCAATCGCAGGGACGAGTGGCAGCAAGCCCATAACAAAGCCATGAAGGAAGATAACCACCGGGTACAGTACCGGAGATACATACTCCTTCATCGGCACATAGCCGCCGGTATAGGTCTTCGGATCGAGACCCAGGTACCACAATCGCTGCCCCAATCCGATGTCTATCGCTGTGACCAGCAACGGGAGCACGAGGACCACATAACACATCCGCCAGAACCAGCGCCACCGTCCCGTCAGCCAGGCCGGTTTGAGCAACGCGACGGCGGCGAGCACTGCGGCGGGCAGAATAGGATACACGATAGCGGCAAACAAATAGGTCGGCATATACGCTTGATCGGCACTGTCGGCGGCGACAAGCAGCCCCATGGCAATATTATTTATCGCCAGCAGCACCAACAAGACGCTGACGTGGCGGTTGGCGCTGTGGCGGGCGTTGAGCGCCAGCGTATATCCCGCCAGGATCAGCTCGATCAGCGCAAACAGCCAGGTGATAAGTTGTAAAATATCGATTCCCGGAGATAAGTTCATCGGCAATGCCCCTCTCCACTCAAGAGAAAGCCCCCATCAATCAGACATCTCCCGCACGTTCGATCGTGCTCTCGCCCTGCTCGGCAGACGGGGTCAAATACAACTGTACCTCATGCGCGCCCAGGAAGCGCCCCAACTCCCGCACACTCCGCTCCATAATGGCCTCGGGATTCGGCGTCTGCCAAATCAGATCGTCGAGCCGGCCAAGCTGCTCGTCATAGAGCGCCTGCCGCCGTGCCTCGATAAGCAGGCGGGTGTTGTCCAACGTCACGGCCAGCCGTTCCGCCGCCATCGCAATCAGATTGCGGGTCACGGCATCCCAATCGCCTTTTTCGGCGGCACGCGTAAAAGCCAGGTATCCCACTGCGACATCGTGCGACACCAGAGGCACAGTCAACAGATAAACACCCTCAGCATCGAGCCAGGTCGAACGTGGCTGCTTTTTCCGCATTGTCTCCTGCGCCAGCGCCTGTACCTTCGGACCGACCATTTGTGTGCCCATAATGGATTGCACAGGAGCCGCTTCCAGCAAGGTGCGCCAGGAAGCCAACGTGTGTTGAGCATACAGCGCGCGGATTTCTTGCATTTGCGCCCGCGTCTCCTCCAACGAACGCAGCATATCGAGAGCGGTCGTCACCTGGCTGGCGATGATGCGAAAAATATGCAGTTCGTCATCAGAGAAAGCAGTATGTGTGCTGTGGATATCGAGCACACCCAAGATTTCGCCGAGCACGCTCAATGGCAGACTGATCTCCACGTTACTATCAGGAAACTGGGGCAGTTGTCCAGACAACGCCGTTGAGTCAGACAGAAGCGCCATCTGCTCTTTCCCCAACTGCGCCGCCCGTCCCGGTGCAATTCGCGCCCCGACAGGGATGTCGGTCACCGCCGCCGTTCCTAAGCGGGATATGTCCTCGCCGAGTTGCCCGGCAGTTGCCGCTAACAGCAGCGCATCACCAGAGCGATTCATCAGGAACAAATTGGTTTGATAGACATCGAAGGTCTGTGCGATTTCGCGTACAACCCGCCAAATCAAATCGTCACGCTGGCGCAACGAAGCCAGCACGTTGCCCAGATTAGCAACCCAGCCTAACTGCTCCGCGCGATGATGTTTGGTTTCCGCCTCCCGTACCACCTGCTCGCGATCCTCGGCAATTTCGCGTGCCATCTCCTGGCTTTTGGCTAACGCCTCGGCAAGGCGCGGAAACAAGAAAAGTTGTGAGGCCACAAAGAATGTGCTGGCCAACAAGAGTGTAAACGTGTAACTGAGCCAGGCGGCCGGTTTGTCCGATAACAACTGAATATCGTCAGGGATGGTCAAGACTCCGGCAGAGAACAGCCAACCGGCAATCCCCATAGTGATAACCACCACAGCGATACTGATCAGTGCTGCGCGTCGTTCCAGGAAAATTGTCGCCATGAAGGCGAACCCCAGCAGGAAGAGCGACGCATTGCTACTCAACCCGGCCCGCAACAGCGCAAGCACCGCCAGGCCGTAGACAATCGTCAATAATACGCCGGTTTGCAAGGTGTACGGGGCTTTCTTCCAGAACCGTACAACGACCACGAGCAGGAATCCGACCCCATAGAAAGGAATGAGCCAGGCATGCCCATCTCTCCACACGTAGTAAGACGCAATCAACAACAGCGGGACAGTGATAACAAACACGATCCGCAAGACCTGGTTAAGCAACTGCCGTTGCCATTGGCGGACTTCTACAGGATATATGCGTTCTTGTCTTTCACTCATAGCTTTTCCATCCATTGCTCAACGGGTTCCGGTGTGCGCTTCCGGCGGAGTCAGCGCAGCAGTCACACCATCAGCGTATGCAACATCCTGGAGCGACCGTGCGGCTTCCGCCAACATCATTTCCAGATCCGATGTTTGCAGCATGCGCTCGCTAAACTCGCGCAACCAGCGCTCCTGCGACAATCGTGTCTGCGTCTCATCCAGCAACGCAATCCTTTCCAACATCACACCGCCGAAATCCTCGATGGCGCGGTAGATTTGCATTTCCAAGGGGGTGCTGGGGTGTGCAGCGTCGTAGAAAATGGTCACCAAACCAAAGAATGTCTCGCCGGCGCGCAGCGGAATCAGGGCTACGCTGTGATGTTCTCCGGCAAACGTCGGGTCTTCGACCAGACGCCGGCAGAAATCGGCGCATCCGGTTTCCGGCAAATCCGGTGGGGCGCTGACATCGGCGATAAACAACGGCGTTTCCAGCGCCATCCCCAGCGCCCAGGCCGCGCCGAAGTTCTCTGCGGCGCTGTCCTCGGCGATCTGCTGCACGTGCAGCGACTCCCCGCGCAAGTCGGTGACGCGGTACGCGGTTTCGCGCTTGCTTTCGGTTTCCTCCACGATGTAGGCGTGTCCTGGATAGAATGCCTGGACAAACCGCAAAATCGCGGTGTGCACCTCCGCTGCAGTGTGCGCCATCCCCACCTGCTGCGTCAAACGGAAAAACGGATTCGCCATCGCCAGGACGGAGTCCTCGCCGCTCAAGCGCCGCGCGTTGTCGAGCGCTACAGCGACCTGCCAGGCCACCGACTCCAGTGCCCGGAGGTTATCTTGATCGAAAGGCGCTTCTTCGTGGCTGTGAATGTCCAAGACGCCCAAAGCCTCACCCGCGACGACCAACGGCAGCAACGCTGCCGAACGCGCGGGCGGCAAGCCAGGCTGTGCCAGGTGCGCGACATCGAAATCGGCATCTAGCATCCCGATGTTCAACCCGGCAATATGGGGCTGCCGTGTTTCAAGGACGCGTCCCAGAGCACTTTGAGCGGATCGTTTGAGGCGATACCCCTGAGCTACCAGCTTCTGCCCGCCCGATGAAGAGGCCGCGCGCAACACAAGCGATGTGCCGGTCTCATCTGGCAGGAAGATCGCGACGTGGGGGAAATCGAAATGCCGGCTGATAAGCTGCACAGCCCGCTCCAACAACGGTTCGACCTCAAAGTGTTGCATCAAGCCGCGCGTCGCCTGCACCCCAGCGTCGATGTACATTGCCTGCCGCTGCAAACCGAGGTTGGAGTCCTGCAACACGCGCATCCGCCCAGCCAGCTCTTCCTGGCGTGCCTCCAAATCGGCGGAGAGCTGCGCGCTGCGCTGTAGATTAGCAAAGATACGCGGAAGAAGATTGTTGAAGGAGATAAACAAGGCCGTCACACACCCGGTAAAGACAACTAGCCCACTCACCAACGGCATCAACGTAGCGGGCGTGGCCAGATAAGGCTGCGGCATCTCCACACCCAAAGCAAACAATGCGACAAACAGGGCAACAATCGCCACGGAGAGAATCAACATAGCCAAGCTATGACGTCCGCCCAGGAAAAGAGTGGCAAAAAGAATGGCCGTGATTAGATAAATTCGACCGTCCTCACCCCAGCCATAGAACCATAAATCAACCGTCGCCAGAACGCTCAACGCCCCGAGCAATCCCCACACGCGCCAGACGTAAGGAACACGCGGGAAAAAAGCGGCTGCGACGATAAGCAAGTAGGATATCAGCATCAGAAACAAGTAGCTGGTTTGCTCGACAGCCAGAGCGTAGTACACACCGACCAGCGCCAACGGCAAACCGACAATTGCCACCACGCGCAGAAGACGTTCAAACAGGCTCTGTCGCCACGGTATCATCTGCTCCAATATTTCAACCGTCTCTTGACTCGAGATCTCCTCTTTCTTCATGCTTTTCTCCCGTGCGACGAACATCATCCTTCAAGGGCTGGTGAGGTTGGAGCATGGCAAGGCAGGGAAAAGGTAAACGTACTACCTTTCCCCAACTCACTCGTCACCCACATTTGACCACCATGCATTTCAATAAACTCCTTGCTCAACGCAAGTCCCAAACCAATACCCGCTTGCCAACGGCCTTCTTTGTCCATCGGCTTTAGTGCCACTCCCTTTTCAAAGCGGATAAACAACCGCTCAAAGTCCTCCGGCGGAATGCCCACGCCGGTATCACTCACGCTGACGTAAACCTGATCTTCATTACACCAGGCTTTGATGGCAATCTGCCCGCTTTCCGTAAATTTCGCCGCGTTGTTAAAGAGATGGACGAGCACGTGCCGTAATCGCGCCGGATCAGCATTCAATACCGGCAGGTCCTCCGGGATTTCCTGCACCAAATCGATCTCCTTACCGCGCACCAGGGCGCTCGCGGTGGGCATCATCCCGGCGACGATCTCGGGCAAGGCGACCTCCTGCAAACGCAATTCCATCATCCCGGCCTGAATCTGCGAAATGGCGAGGATGTCGTTGATCAAGAACAAAAGCCGCTGCCCGTCGTCGTAGATGCGCTCCAGGTCCTGAATCTGTTGCGGCGTCATTGCCCCATCAATGCCCTTGATCATCAGACGTGAAAAACCAATAATCGTGTTAAGTGGTTCGCGCAACGCGTGGGACATATTCGCCAGAAAACGCCCCTTGAAGACCTCCGCCTCTTCCAACTGCTGCGCCGCCAAACGCTCGCGTTCGTATGCCCTAGCGTTCTCCAGCGCAATGGCAACCTGCCCGGCGAGCAATTCGAGGATTTCCAATTCGTCCTCCTGGATGCCCTCGTGCTCGGTACTCAAGACCGCCAGCACACCGGTGATGCGGTCGCCCATCCGTAACGGAATTGCCACCCGGCTCAACGTGCGCCGGTACCACTCCACATCCTCATTCGTCTGGTGTTGATCGACTTGTGGCTTACGCTTACGGACAGCGCGTTCAATGATCGAGCCATCGCCGGCATAGACGCGCTCGCCCCAACCGCCCTGATCACCCACATCGGTGATGGTATCGCTGCGCATCGCCGGACTCAGCGCGCGCAGACGAATTTCGCCGCCGCCAGGCTCCACGATATAGACCGCCACCGAAGCGTACACGAAACACTCGCGGATCAAGTCCGTTACCCGGTTAAGGAGCAACGCCGGATCGCGGACCGACGTGATCGCCTGTCCAACATCCTGACTGGCCTGCAGGTGCAGTGCACGCCGCTGAATCTGGTAGTTCGCCTGCTGCAATCGCTTGGTGCGCTCGGCCACTTTATCTTCCAGGTCCTCGTACAATGACTTGAGGTCCGCCGCCATATCATTGAAGACGTAGGTCAGGATGCCGATTTCGTCACGTGACGTGACTTCGAGATGCTGAGCCAGATCACCTTCGGCCATCGCCACCGCTGACTCTGTGAGGCGGATAACCGGGCGTGTGATTTGTCGGATGACGAACGCCGAGATAATCGTCGTCGCCAGAGCTACGGCTAACACCAGGGCAATCAACGTCGCGGCAATGCGGTTGGTGGATTCCAGAGTCTCGGACTGTGCCTGTTCGACGAGCACGCCGATGTCGTAGTCCGCCACATGATAATATGCGCCGATCACCGGAACACCCAGGTAATTCACGTATGCACCATCCCCAGTCAATCGCGGCGGCGCACTATCTTCGGCGAGCATCACCGCGTCTACGCCGTCCGGCCAAAGCCATGAGTTAAAGATCAAGTAAACTTTCCCGGTCTTGCCGATCAAAGCTTCATCAAGCAAGACATCGTACTGAATCGTGCGCGCCATTCCCGCACCGCTCAAACAGAAAACTAACGTTCTTGACTCGGTTTCCTCCACCAGTAACCACAAATTGGAATCTGTACGTGACAGAACGAACTGTCCCTGAGGAGAACTTGCCGCTTTCTCTGAAACCGTGAGTGAAGAAGTCGGCCCGCGCTTGGGCGCTGCCATCGTCAAAGGTATGTTACGACACTCGCCCACCATCCACAGGGCGCGCCCTGCTGAATCGACGAACGCCACACCGAGCAAGTCGGAGTTTTGCTCGCTGATCCCCGCCCACCAGGCATCGCGCCGGGCTTCAGAGAGATTTTCTTTTTCAAGAGCAGATAGCTGTAATCGCTGGCCGTTGCGGGCAAGCCACTGGCGCAATTCCTCGCCTTTCAGGGTGGCCACCGCCTGCAGTTTGCTTTTGACTTCCTTTTGCAGGCTGTCGCGGTTGTTCTGCGCAGCATAGCCCCCGATCAGGGCTAAAGGGAGGATCGTTAGGAGGAGAAAGGCAGTCAGCAGGGTTCGCCCCAATCCCCCGCGCATCCCGGTTGTTGGAATTGAGCGCGGCTCTCGTGGCGTCTGGACACCCGCCGCTATTCCCGTTCCCATACCTCCTCACCCTGTAAAACCCGCCGGACCTGTTCAGGGAAACGATCTGGATCCAGGGGTTTGCCAATAAAACCATCAAACCCGGCTTCACGCGCCCGGGCCACATTCTTCAACGATATATCAGCCGTTACCGCCACAATCGGCACATTTTGAAAACGAGGATGCGAACGCAACGAGGCTAAGGATTCAAAACCGTCCGCATCAGGTAAAGCAATGTCCATCAAGATCAAATCAATATTACCCAACGTCTCGGCAAACTCTAACACCTTCCACCCCGAAGCCTTCCATTCACACTTCTTGACACCCAAAAAGGCCAACAGTCGGGTCATCAAGATAAAATTGTTGAGGTTATCCTCAACAATCAGGATGACGGCATTCGATGGGGGAATTGGTTTCCACTTCATAACTAATTTCTCAGGGTTTAGCCTAGTGACTAAACTCCCTTCATCTTGAGAAAACGCGCGATTTGACCTGGAAGCTCGTCAACATCAATGGGCTTAGGAATGTAGCCGCTGCACCCAGCATCCAAGGTCTTTTCACGGTCGCCCTGCATCACATTGGCCGTCATCGCGATGATGGGAATATGCGCCAACTCGGGAATGGCCCGCATACGCCGCGTCAGTTCATACCCATCCAAATCAGGAAGATTCATATCCATAAGAATAAGGTCTGGCTTTTCCTGCAGAGCGATCTCGATCCCCGTAGGCCCATCCTCAGCCTCAAAAACGTCATAGTCTTCAACCATAAGAATGCGCTGCACTAATGTACGATTCCCGGGGTTATCTTCAATATATAGAATTTTTGCACCCATGTCCACCTCTGTATATGGTTACTGCTTAATTATAGCATGAAAGGGTTTTATAAAGTCACTTCAATGATAAACGTTTGGTTAATGTTTGAAAAATGTTAACCAACGGTGCAACCAACATAATGTTTATGGCAAAGAGCACAACAACTTACAACACAGATTTGTTTATCCAATTATATCCTTGTACGGACAATAACACAACTAGAATAAGTGTAAACAATTAGTGCCATTATTCCTAATACGCTCAGTCCTATCCCCACAGCCAGCAACGTCGAGCGATAGGTGAAGATGACACGCCACGATCCGGGTTCCACCCGCACGCCCCGCAAAAGCAAGTCGGTGCGCAGCACATTGGTACGCGCGGCGACGCCGTTCCCGTGAGACAGCGGTTGAGCCGTCGCCTGCCACCCCGGATACCACACATCCGCCAGGACGATCAACGCGGGTGCATCGGCCACCACGTCAACGACGACGCGCTCCGGTGTGTATTCCACCACAGTTGCCGAACCAGTCGCTGCGTCCACCGGCGTCTCTTTTGCCCAGCCCACGCAGTCTGTGATAACAGCCTGTGCCCCCGGGTCGAAAGCCGGATCAGCCAACACAACCAGCGCCGCATCGTCCGAGGCGACACACTGCACGTCCCGCACCAGGAAGGCACGCGGGAAAACCTGCAGATTCTCGTAGACTTTGACATCGCCAGAATGAACCAACCGAAAGTCCTCAGAGAGCACCAGGGGGTAGAACGCGCCAGTGCGCCCATCGATCAGGCTCGCGCCGATCAACTTCAGGCCACCGGAGGCGGCTCGCACGGTGAGCACACCCGGCGGCGACGCTGTCCCCAACGACAAGCGATAGGCAACATCGGCAGTCTCTTGCAGCGGCAAGGAAAATCTGCGCGTGTTGCCATCTGCGAATGTGACCTGCACCTCCCCTTCCCCGGTGTACAGCCAGCCGAGCGTATCTGCCTCGAAATCTCCCGGCAGCCAGGCAAAGGTAAATGTCTTCCCGGCTTCCAGGTACGGCTGGAATTGGCGGTCGTAGAACACACTATCGACCCAGAGGTCGCCAGTTTTGTCGGTCATCAGAAAGCGCACACCAAGCAGCGAAAGCCAGCGTCCTTCGGGAATCGCCGTGAGGTTCTCGCGCAAACGGCCATCGAGCGTCCCTTCAGGCAAAAAGAGCCGCGAGAAAGCGACGTAGTGGCGCAGCGGAAGCAGGCCGCCGTCGTAGCCATCCACGGCTGGGACTTCGAAGGCCAGCGACAGGTTAGGCGCCAACACTTCCCGCTGTTTGACGGCCACTTGGTAGGCCCAGAGCGCATCAGGGGATAGTGTAGCGCCATACACCGCCTCTATGGCGGCCTCGTCACCCGCCTCGAAAAGCGTGGGCGTGATACTGAGGAAGCGTCCCGGCGGTTCGCCCTGCGCTTTCGCAGCGGACGTCGCGGCGACAAGATGTGCCGTCGCCGGGCGGAGATCGGTGTAGGCGCGGGGTGCTGTGGCGTCGGCATGCGGCATCCGCTCGGCGGCCCACAGCAGTTCCGCGCAGACCAGGCCGATCAATGCCAGCGGGGCAAGTTTCATCACAAGGACACGGGAATTTTTATCAGTCCTTCCCTGTGTCTCTGTGGTGAATAGCGAATCAAGGCCTATGCCTGCCAGCAATGCCGCCGCGAGCACATACAGCGCGAGAAAGCGCACCGGCGCGCGGAAGTGGACGAATCCCGGTACACCCAGTCGCACTGCCGCCAGATAGAGCGGATTGAAGCCGCCCAACGCGCAGAATATCCCCACCCCGCCTAACAGGATCAAAGCCAAGCTGTACGCTCCGCGAGCACGCAACACGCGCCACGCCCCCCACACCGCCAGCGCCATCCCGGTCAGGCCGATGTAGGCCACGGCTTCAGGCAACAACAACGCGGTAACATACGGCGGAACGAGCGCGCGCAGCAGTTCCCACGGTCGCACGGAGAACGAGACCGCTTCGCGCCACGGCAATCCCCCGCTGCGCATCGAATAGCGTGATAGTTCGATTGTAGGCAGCAGTTGCGCCGCCGCGATCAAGCCGGCGATAGCAAAGGGAAGTAGACGGTAGACGGTAGACAATAGACAGGGGGCGAGACGCGAAACAACATTCGATTGGCGGCGTGATGCTGGATGCTCTATACTCGCCTCTGGTTTCTGACTGCTAACTTCTAACTGCTGACCGCTGACCGCTGATTGCCGACTGCTAACTCGCAACTCGCACGCCACAACCCACATCACCAAGCCCACCACCGCTATAAACGCCATCTGCGTGTGTCCCGCCAGCACAATCATCGCCAGTGCCCCCACGCTCACCGGCGAAGGCCACCCCATTCTTCCCCTCTCCCTCTCTCCCTCTCTCCCCCCGTCTACCGTCTGCTGTCTACCGTCTACCAAAAGAACCAACGGCAGCCACGCCAATCCCTGCAACTGGTTGAGATGTTCCACGTGGACGCCCAGGTAACCGCTTCCGGCGTACAACAAACCGCTCAGTGCCGCGCTCCACGGGCTTAACCCCAGACGGCGCGCGAGGATGGCAGCATTCACCGCAGCCAGACCCAGGTGCAACAGCACGCTCCCATGCAAGGTGCGCGCCATCCCCGCCAGGGAAGGACCGGAGAGCAACCACAACGGCCAGTTGAGGGGATAGAAAACGCCCGCCTGGGAGTTGGCGAGCAGCGGCGCGCCCGCAAACAGATCGGGATTCCACAACGGCAATCGCCCTGCCTGGAAAGCACGCGCGGCAGCAGTCCAATAGGGGAAGAAATACGTCTGCAAATCGCCGCCGGCCAACACCCACCCGGCCAACAACCGGCGATAGAGGAACAGCACGCCGAATAGCATCAAGAGATATGGTATGTATCTCCAAGAATAAACCATGAAGCCACGAAGCCACAGAGGAAAATGCACGCCCACTTCGTGTCTTTGCGTCTTCGTGACAGGCATCCTCATCAATCGCCATTCCCTACTGGCACAGTTGCCGCGTCTGGAGCGCGTTTGCATCTCCAGGGTCAATGCGCAATGCAGCGTCGATATAGGGCATCGCCTCGCTGCATTGATCCAACAGATAGTAGGACAATGCCAGCGTGTAATATGTCTCAATCGACAGGCCACCTACCCGCCCAATATCCCCAGAGGCTTGCAACCGCCCATTTGGCGCGGGGAATAGCGCCTCGGTGCGCACGAGTTGGCGTTCCAACGAGCGTAACGACAGAAACCAGCCCACGTAGATTTTTCCGGCAGGCGCTGGCGGCAATCCCTGCATCTCCATCGCATACCGGCCACTCATCACATCGAAGCGGATTTGCCCTGCGATGTCGGTCCCGACCATACCGCCCTCAATCATCCCGCGCAGCGGTGCTTCGAAATCGAACGGGTGAACGAACTCCGCCCGTGCCACTTCCATTCCATCCGGCTCTGCCCCGACTGCATTAGTATCCTCCATCGTGATGACGAGGTAAACCGTCCGCCGGCGAGAACGCGCTTCGCCGTAACGAACGGCGAGTTTTAGATTCTCGATGGCGTCCTCGTAGTTGCGTTGCTGAAAATAGAGCGTTCCCAAATGGGCGTAGGCATCGCTAAACGTGGGATCAAGCTTGATCGCTTTGATGAGATGCGCCTCCGCCTTGTTGTAGTCGCCGGTAAGCAAAAGCAGTAGTCCCAGACGCGCGAGGGCCGGAACGTGATTCGGATCGGCCTCCACAGCATCGGTATATGCCTGCACGGCCAACGTCCAATTGCCAAGCGCGTTGGCATTGCGGCCAATCGCCATGTGCAGGTGAACCAACTTATCGTGAAGCTCCAACGCCTCACGGTACGCACCAATCGCGCCGTAGTAATTTCCCTGCGTCTCCAGCACGTAAGCGCGATTGCGCAGCACATCGATGTTGTTCTCGCCTAGTTCCACCGCCGTAGCGATGGTGCTATTCGCCGCATACCAATTCCCGGTGTCGATATAGGCTTCGGCCAGATAGGCATAGGCCTCCGGCAGGGTGGGATCGAACGAGATGGCTTTCTCGCACGCCGACACGGCATCCTTTGGCATTCCAATCCAATCGTAGGCCAGGCACAACACCGCCCATGCCTGGGCACTTTCCGGCTGGCGACGCAACGCCTCGCGGGCCATATCCAGGCCGCGCTCTGGCTGCGCTTGAAACGTCAGCAATCGCGACAACGCCACATACAGGTCGAATTGGTTCGGCTCGATGTCCAACGCGCGTTGGTAGGCGTCGATGGCCGTTTCCACGTCGCCGGCCCAGTAAGCGTCTTCAGCCCTGGCGACGTAAATGGCAGGCGAGGGTGTGGGCGTCGGTGAGGGTATGGGCGTTGGCGCATACGCCACTCCTCCGCCAGGCCGCTCCTGCATCACGTCCATAATGGTGTTGACCACGTAAACGCCCGCCCCGATCAACGCGAGCAGCATCAACAGGCGTAGCCAAGGGATGCGTCTGCGGCGGCGGTACAGGTCACGGTCGGATTTTAGATGCAAGACCGTACCCCTTCATCGGTAGACGGTAAACAGCAAACGGGTAAGGAGATTTCAGATACATCAACGCACTCACCTTATAGCAGACCGTGCTCACAATACCACCCCCAGGCCTCTGCCACCGATGCCTGCGCCGCACCTCCAACGAAGCCCAGTTCGCGTTCGGCTTTGCTGCCATCAAAATACATGTCACGCGCACTTAAGTGCAACTGGCTGCCATCCACGAGCGGCGTTGCACGGCGGACGCGGTTCAGTACATCCACCAACGCGGCCAGCGGCGTCATTAACACGCGCGGGATGGTGATACACGGCGGGCGCACGCCCGCGACCTTCGCCGCCAGCGCCATCAACGTGCGATGTGAGACGTTCTCGCCGTTGAGGATGTAGCGCTCGCCGGTGCGCCCCCGCTCCGCCGCCAACACATGCCCCTCGCCGGTCGCCTGCGCCGACACGATACCCATCCCGCCCGGCGGCGCGGCAACGAGCAGCCCGCGCTTTGCCGTCCACAGGATTTCGCCGCCCACAAAGTGAACGTCGCGCTGCCCAATCACCGACACCGGGTTGACGATCACCACATCCAGTCCCTCCGCCACGGCACGCTGCGCCTCCGCTTCGGCCAACACCTTGCTGTGCCCGTAGTGGAACTGCGCCGGGCGTAAATTGAACGTGGCGGTCTCATCCAAGACTTGCCCGCGCCGCGTAGGGACGCCGAGCGCCGCCACCGAGCTAGTGAAGACGACGCGCTGCACGCCCTGCGCCAGCGCCGCCCGCAGCACGTTGCGCGTCCCCGCGACGTTCGCCGCGTAGATCGCCTCCGGCCCGTTACGCCAGTATTGCGAGACCGCCGCCGCGTGGAAGACCAGTTCGCAGCCCGCCATCGCCGCGCGTAGCGACGCCTCGTCCAGCACATCGCCAGTCGCGTACTCCGGGTCCAGTCCCGCCAACGCATCCAGCTCCGAGGTAGTCCGGCGCAGCGCCCGCACAGCATACCCACGCGCCAGTAGCGCCTCGACGATGTTCGCGCCGACGCAGCCGGTAGCGCCAGTGACTAATGCACGCATAATGAATCAAGAATCAGCGAATGAGCGAATAAGCGAATCAACATACACCAACGGATCATCTAAAATCCAAAATCTAAAATCCAGAATCCACCGCTGCCACCAATGCCCCGCTTGCCACCAGATCGTGAACCGCCTCGATGAGCGAGGAAAGCGGCGCGTCATGTTCCAGGAAGGGCACGCGCTCACGGATCGACGCGTAGGCCGCAGCCGTGCCCTGCCCCAGACGGGCAGACGCGCCCAATTGCGCGCGCCGGAAATCGAGGCCTTGCGCTGCCGCCAGCAGCTCGATAGCGATGATGCGCTCGACGTTCTCCACCACCTGGCGGGCGTGGTGCGCCGCGTTCGTCGCCATGCTCACGTGATCCTCGGTGTTGGCCGATGTAGGAATTGTATCCGCAGTCGAAGGATGCGCCAGCACCTTGTTCTCCGAGGCCAGCGCCGCCGCTGTATACTGCGCAATCATAAAGCCGCTCTCCAGCCCGCCGTGGCGCGTGAGGAACGGCGGCAAGCCATTACTCAACGCCTCGTCCACCAGCCGCGCCGTGCGCCGCTCGCTGATGTTGCCCAAATCCACCAGCCCCAGCTTGAGGTAATCCAGCGCCAGCCCCACCGGCTCCGCGTGGAAATTTCCGCCGGAGAGCACTACCGGATGCCCGTCCGGCTCGAAGAAGATGAGCGGGTTATCGGTGACGGCGTTCAATTCGATTTCCAGCGCCCAGCGCGCGTAGGCGACCGTGTCGCGCACCGCCCCGTGGACTTGCGGGATGCAGCGTAGGCTGTAGGCATCTTGAATATCGCGGGGATCGTGCGGGCGGACGAACGTGCTGCCTTCCAACAAGCGACGGACGTAAGCGGCGGCGTCCACCTGGCGCGGGTGCGGGCGGACAAGGTGGATGCGCGGATCGAAGGCCGTTGCCGTGCCGCGCAGTGCCTCCAACGAGAGCGCGCCCGCGATGTCAGCGGCGCGGACGAGGTTCTCCGCGCGCAGTGTGACCAACGTGCCAATCGTCGTCGTGACCGCCGTGCCGTTGAGGAGCGCCAGCCCCTCCTTCGCGCCGAGCGCGACCGGCGTGAGACCGGCGCGCCGCAGCGCCTCCGCGCCGGGCAGCCGTTCGCCGTCGTAGAACGCCTCACCCTCGCCGATGAGGACGCACGCCAGATGCGCCAGCGGGGCCAGATCGCCGCTCGCGCCGAGCGAGCCGTAGGCGGGAATCACCGGCACGATGCCGGCGTTCAACAGCGCCAGCAGCGCCTCCGCCACCTGCGGGCGAATGCCGGAGTATCCCATCGCCAACGTGTTGACGCGCACCGCGATCACCGCGCGCACCGTCTCCGCATCCAACGCCGGACCGACGCCCGCCGCGTGACTCAACACCAGATTGCGCTGCAACGACGCCACCTCGTGCGGCGGGATGATGCGCCCCTTGAACGCCCCAAAGCCCGTCGTGATGCCATAGGCAATCTCGCCGTTCGCCAGGAGCGTCTGCACGCCCTCCCACGACCGCGCCATCGCCTCCGCCGCGTAAGGAGCGAGCGTCGCCCGCGCCCCCGCCGCAACGGCGGCGACGTCTTCCATCGTCAGATGTTCGCCAGTGATGATGACTGTGTTGTCCATTATCCCATTCACTTATTCGTTCTCAGCCGTGACAGGCAATGTTATCCGTTCCAGCAGCGCACCGAACTTCTCTCGCCACTCGGGATGTGGCGTCCTCACCACGTCTTGACCGTCTCCCGCGTGCCTGGGCACGATGTGGAAATGAAAATGAAAGACATCCTGTTGCGCTTCTGCGCCGGAGCTATTGGTGATTTGAACGTTGTTGATCCCCAACTGGTCTCGGTACAAGCGCGCCAGCTTTCTCACTACAGCCATCACCTTGAAGAGTTCGTCTTCCGGGACATCAAAAATGTTCTCGTAATGGGTTTTGGGAATCACTAAAGTATGGTATTCGTTGACGGGATTGACGTCCAGAAAGGCATAGACGCTGTCATCCTCGTAGACTTTCCAGGACTTGGTCTCCCCTTTCGCGATTTTGCAGAAGATGCACTTGTTCATGCTTGCTCCATCACGTTGCTTTTGTACCATTCCCAAAATCGCGTCATCCCCTCTTCGACGGAGATTCGCGGATCGTAACCGAGCAGCGTTCGCGCTTTGGTGACGTCGGCGTAGGTGATGGGCGGCTCGCTGGCGGGGGCGGGCGGAGTGTCCATGCGGGCGGGTTTGCCCACGAGGCGCTCAACGAGCGCGACGAAGTCGGCCATGCGCACCGGCTCGCCGCGTCCCAGGTTCACGCGCTCGTAACCCAGGGGCGTCTCCAGCGCGGCGATCACGCCTTTCACAATGTCGCCCACGTAGGTCCAGTCGCGCCACATCTCCCCGGCGTCGTACAGCTTGAAGGCCCTGTCGTGGACGATGCTGTCGGTGATCATGTACGGCATCATATCGGGACGCCCGCGCGGGCCGTAGACGCTGAAGAAGCGCACCGCCGTGAACGAGAGGCCGAAGAGGTTGTGGTACGTGTAGCCCATCAGCTCTCCGGCGATTTTGCTGGCGGGATAGGGGGCGAGCGGCTGACCGAGCGGGTCGGTCTCGACGAAGGGGATTTGCTCCGTCTTGCCGTAGACCGACGACGTGGAGGCGAAGACGACGTGCGGCGTCCCTGCCAGGCGCGCGCCTTCGAGCACGTTCACCGTGCCACGGATATTCACGTCGGTGTAGAGCGGCGCGCGCTCGATGGAATAGCGCACGTTCGCCATCGCGCCCAGATGCGCCACCGCATCGAAGCGTCCTCCGGCGAGGATACCTTTGACGGTGGCTTCGTCACGCAGGTCGGCCTCGTACAGCGTGAAGTTGGGATACACCGCCAGCGCCGCCACGTTGGCCCGCTTCCGCGCCGGGCTGTAGTAATCGTTGAAGTTGTCCAGCCCGGCGACGGTATCGCCCCGTTGCAGCAGCGCCTCCGCCAGGTTGCTGCCGATGAATCCGGCCGCGCCGGTCACGAGAATGTGCATAGGGTGCTCCTTTGAGGGGGGGGAGTTAAGAGTTAGGAGTTAGAAATGTGATGTAAAAATGAGATCACTCGCAACTCGCTATTCCCCCGGAAAATGAATGTCCTGCACGTTGAGCTGCAAGTTGACGCGCTCATTCCAGACGTTGGCTTCCAACATGTAGGCGAGGTCGATCCGCTGTGGCAGGCGACAAATCCAGTCGCCCTGGCGGAACGCGATGGCATCCCAGACCACGCCGTGGTCGTCGGCCAGACGTAGTTTGAGATGGCGGCCATCCGCGCCCACCGCGCGCCCCTCGACCACCCGCGCGCTGCGACTGACGAGAACCGGGGTGGCATTGCCGTAGCCAAAAGGCTCCAGGCGTTCCATGGCGTGGTAGAGATCCCACGAGAGCGCCTCCAACGGCGTCTCCGCATCGACCTGGAGCGTGGGCGCAAGAGACATCCCGGCCAACTGCTCGCGGGCCAGTGCTAGCAGACGGGCTTCCACCTCAGGCAAGCGATCCGTGGGCACAGTGAACCCAGCCGCCGCCGAGTGCCCGCCATAGCGCGCCAGGACATCGCTCATCGTGTCCAACGCCTCGGTGATGTGAAATTCCGGGATCGAACGCGCTGACCCCTTGCTCCAGTCGTCCTCAATTGAGACGACGACGGCGGGCCGGTAGAACTCGTCCAGCAGCCGGCTGGCCGCCAGGCCCACCACCCCGTGCGGGAAATCGGGCGACGCGGCGAACAGCAATGGCGGCGCTTCGCCGCGCGCCATCACCATCTCTCGCGCGCGGTCTTGCACTTCGGTTGTGAGATTGCGGCGTTCGTCATTCAAGCTGTTCAACTCTTGCGCCAGCGGAAGCGCAGCCTGCATATCCGCGGCCAACAGCAAGTCCAGGGACGTCATCGCCTCACGGATGCGCCCGGCGGCGTTGAGACGCGGCGCGAGCACAAACCCGACGGATTTGGCGGTCACGTTCCCCGGCGCAACGTCCGACAGTTCCAACAACGCGCTCAATCCCGGGCGGCGCGCCTCGTTGAGTGCGGCCAGCCCCTTGATGACGAGCATGTGATTCTCGCCCAACAGCGGAGCCATATCCGCGATCGTCCCCAGAGCAACCAGGTCGAGCAAATCCGCTTCATCCAGCACAAATTGCGTCGTGGACAAAGGCACCTGTCTGTTCGCGCGCAGCAACGCCTGAGCCAGCTTGTACGCCACTCCCACCCCGGCCAGGTCTTTGAAGGGATAGGTGCAATCGGTGCGGCGTGGATTGATGACGGCATCGGCCTGCGGCAACGCTGCGCCCACGTGATGGTGATCCGTCACAATCGTCGTCATGCCCAGACGGCGTGCAGCGGCGATTTCGTCGAGCGAGCGAATGCCACAGTCCACGGTGATAAGGACGCGCGCCCCGCCCTGCGCCAGCTCGGTGATGGCGTCGATGTTCAGCCCATACCCTTCATCGAGGCGTTTGGGGATGTAGCCCTTCACTTGCGCGCCCAACGATTGCAATGTCTGGATCAAAATTGCCGCCGACGTCACCCCATCTACGTCATAATCGCCGTAGATGACGATGGGGTCATGCCGCGCGATGGCCTGACGCAGCAGACTCACGGCCACAGAGATGTCCTTCATCATGAAGGGATTGTCAGGCTGGAACGCGCCCTGGAGAAAAGCGTCGATGTCATCCGGCACAGCGATGCCGCGATTATAGAGAATTTGCGCCACCAGGGGAGGAATCGCTGGCGTTTGTGCGAAAAATGTCGGCGGCGCCGGTGGTGCGATGCGCCAGTGCTTGCGAGTTCCAATCCCCATACACTCTCCTTGAAAACGGTAATCAGGGATTAGGGATTGAGGATTGGGGATTAGAAGACCTAATCCCCAATCCCTAGTCACCAATCCCGGCCATTCCATAATAAGAATTACGATAGTATACCATAGCGCAAAAACACGTCAAAAAACGGCTTCCTCGCGTGAGGAAGCCGTTTTTCTGATAAATATGTGGGAATTTAGCTGATCCAGCCCTGGCCCTTGCAGAAGTCGGTGACAACAGGGATTGTTACCCACTTGCCCTGGTAAGCCTGAATCGCCAGGTAGATAATGTAGATCAAAACTGCGACACCGACAAAGCACCCAATAACGACGAAGGACAAAAGCGAGGAGATTACATAGCCAACCACACTCACCACCAACGCCTGGATTGCGTTGTACTTGATGAAGGGACGAACCTTCTTGTCCTCGAGCAAGAGCACGATAATCGGCACAATCGGCGCCAGAATCCAGCTTAACAAAGACCATAGCTTATCATCATCTGTTACATCCATTGGGACTTGCGGATCCATCTGAACCATAATACGACTCCTTTTTTGTTAGATTTATGATACAGCCATTCATCAGACTTCGTATATCATTGTAGAGTGAATCGAAAAAAAAGTCAAGGCAGGTCTTACAGTAATTTTCGCACATTCAGCGTCTTCTCTAACTTGATTTTTACAATAAAAATGTTATAATAAGTACATATTATTGTTACTAATAGTTTTTGCAAAAGAGGTCAAGCCATGGACAAAATACATACTGATCATGCACATATCCTGGTCATTGACGACAACGTAGAGATTTTGGGGTTCCTTAAAGAGGCCATTTTAGAGCCGGCCGGTTTCCGCGTGACGGTGGCCATGGATGGCGAGGAAGGGCTGGCCCTCGCCCTGGAGATCCATCCAGACCTTATCCTGTTGGATTATGAGATGCCAAGGATGAACGGTATCGAGGTCCTGCAGGCACTTCAACAGCAAGCATCCAGCATCCCAGCGATTTTGATCACCTCGCACGGGTCCGAATCGGTGGCGGTGGATGTCTTCCGGCTGGGCGTGCGGGATTACGTTACCAAACCCTTCGCCGTGCAAGAAATCCTCACCGCCGTCGAACGCGTGCTGACATTGACCCGGTTACAGCAGGAACGCGATGCCCTGTTCGTCGAACTGGAGCGCACCAATGCGCAGTTGACCCATCGCCTGCAACAACTCGACACGCTCTACCGCGTCAGCAAATCGGTGACGACACTGCAGGAGCGCGATCAACTACTGGAACGCATCATCGACGCCGCGCTCTACCTCACCGGTGCGCGGGACGGCCTGTTAATCCTGCTGGACCCACGTACCGGCGTCCCAACCACCCAGGTCCTGCGCGAACACTGGGAACGGCAGTTCAATACCCCCATAGAGCCGCTAGACATCGAAACGCACTCCACCGGCATGATGATGAATGTACCGTTACAGTTCGGCGGCAAAACGGTGGGATCTCTGACTGTGAGCAACAAACGCAACCGCGAGTTGCTGAACCAGGAAGACCGCCGGCTGCTGCGGATGTTGGCCGACTATGCCGCCATCTCCATCGAAAACTTCCGCCTTTTAGCGGAAAGTGAAACGCGGCTCGAGCGTGAGAACCGCGAACTGCAGGTGCTTTTCAAGCACTACGTCTCACCTGCTGTCGTAGAGCGTCTTCTCCAGAATCCGCACAACGTTCAACCCGGTGGTCAGTGGCAGACCGTCTCCGTACTTTTTGCAGACCTGCGGGAGTTTACGGCCTTCAGCGCCGATGCCTCGCCAGAGGCGCTCATCACCATCCTGAACAGGCACCTCACACAGGCGGCAGGCGTCATCCTTTCCGAGGAGGGGACGCTGGACAAGTTCTTAGGCGATGAAGTCATGGCCTTCTTCAATGCACCGTTGCCCCAAGAGGATTACGCGCTGCGAGCCGTACGCGCGGCCTGGCGCATCCAGCAGGGCATGCGCCAAACCCACGAGCTGATCCCGCTCCACCAACGGCTGCGCTTTGGCATCGGCATTGCGACCGGCGAGGCCGTTGTCGGCAACGTCGGCACACCCGATCTGGTCAATTTCACCGTCGTCGGTCAAACCACCAACAAAGCGCACATGCTGCAGGAACTCGCGCCCGCCAGCAAAATCCTGATCTGCCATCGCACCTATCAACTGGTGAAAGAGCACTTCGAAGCACAAGAACTGCCACCGGTCCACATCAAAGGACAACAACACCCCGAACCAATTTACGAAGTCCGTGGTATACTCTCTGAAGCGTAAGACGTGGCACGTGCTGCGTGACGCGTGATACTTTTGCTTCACGAAACACGCGTCACGCATGTAGAACGACTTCCAGATTTGTCTTGCTGTCAAAGAGAGGAGCCACAGATCATGCCTGTATTCTTTGATGTTGAAACACAGAATTCTTTTCAAGAGGTCGGCGGTCACTATCCGGAACGGTTGCGCATCTCCGTCGTTGTGACCTACAATACCACGGATCAGGCCTTCCACCGCTACACCGAGGCTGACATTCCCGCGCTCGTCCAAGAGTTGCAGGCGGCGGACCTCGTCGTCGGCTTCAATCTGTACGGCTTTGACTATCCCGTCGTTATGCGCTACACCAACGTCGACTTGACCAAGCTGCCCACCGTGGATATGATGGCAGAATTACAACGGCAGTTGGGGTTCCGCGTTGGACTGGATGCGGTAGCGTCGGCAACGTTGGGTACCGGCAAGAGCGCCGATGGCCTGCAAGCGGTGCAGTGGTGGAAAGAGGGGCGCGTCGAAGAGATTTTCGCCTACTGCGAGCAAGACGTCGATGTCACCCGGCGCGTCTATGAATTCGGGCAGCAAAACCGCTACGTCCAGTACTACGACCGGCAATATCGCCGCCAGCGCGTCCCCGTTGCGTGGTAGCAACCAGTGTCCTGAGGAGGAGAAGTATACTTATGGAATGGGTTAAGACAATTGTGGGATGGGCCGGGGCATACGTGCTTGGTTCAATTCCGTCAGGGATGATTTGGGGATGGATCGTCAGACGTATCGACATCCGTAAACACGGCAGCGGGCGCACCGGCGGTACAAACGTTTGGCGGTCGGTAGGCTTCCTGCCCGCGCTGCTGACGGCGATCACAGATGGTCTGAAAGGTGCAGCGGCGATCTGGCTCGCGGAAGCGATGGAACTTGGCATAGCCGCAATTGCCATGGCCGGTGTCTTGGCGGTGGTCGGGCACAACTACTCGCTCTTTCTCGGTTTTCGCGGCGGCGCGGGCACGGCGACGACCGTTGGTCTCGCTGCGGCGATGTGGCTTCCCTTCCTGCCGATCCTGTTGATCGCGGGCGTCATCGTGGGCGTGTTGGTAGGGCATGCCTCTGTCGCCTCGATCACTGTGGCGGTGCTGCTGCCGCTCATCTTTACGCTGCGCGGCGAGCTGCTCAACGCGCTTCTGCTGGGCGTCCCCGTGATGCTGCTCACGCTGTGGGCGCTGCGGCCCAATATCCAGCGGCTGCGGGAC
Source organism: Chloroflexota bacterium (assembly GCA_036845725.1). GTDB lineage: Bacteria > Chloroflexota > Anaerolineae > B4-G1 > SLSP01 > DSWT01. Next base: position 17,333 of record DAIUDK010000004.1, on the reverse strand, counting down.
CGCGCCGAACGGTTCCTGCCGATCTTCGAGCGCAAGCCGCCGCTCATCTGCCTGTCGCAGCATCCGGCCAGACAAAAGTAACCATATCTATCTGACATTTGACGTCTGCACTTTTGTCGTCTATCGGGTTGACAAAATTGCGAGGCTGAACCATAATAGAAGTGTAGGTGTTATGGGGAAACAGACGCCGTGAGCTTGAGAACGTCGGCCTTCCCCTAAATACCGCCTCCGACCCATACCGCTCCCTCGAGGACGGATGGGCAAGTGGAATCCGGCAAAGCCGGTTCCCAGGGTACAGGAAGCGATTCCTGCGCCTGCCGTGTTTGCAAAGGAGGCAATCCTACTCCAACGTGGAGAGGGTTGCCTCTTTTTTGTTGCCAGTGGCCGGGCTGAAGATGAGCCAAAGTCACAAACCAGGCTCGGGACGGTCTACCGCCCTCGCCTACCGGTGTCAAAACTACATATTGTATAACCCAGTCAGCCAGGCAGTTTCTCGCACCTGGATAGGGCTGACATATCCAGGAATCAAACTTAAAAAAGGAGTTTTACTATGTGGATTGTACGCATCAATATGACAGATCAGTCTTACAAATTGGAAGAAGTACCCGGACGGTACAAGAACCTGGGAGGGAGAGGGCTGACCTCGACCATCATCTACGATGAAGTGGATCCAATGAGCCACCCCCTCGGGCCGAACAACAAGCTCGTCTTTGCCCCTGGAATGGTCACCGGGACGACGGCCCCGACGTCGTCGCGTGTCTCGGTCGGCGCGAAGTCCCCGCTGACGGGTGGCATCAAGGAAGCCAACGCCGGAACCGGTTGGGCGCCTGCCGTGGCGCGGATGCGCATCAAGGCCCTCATCGTTGAAGGGATGCCGGCAGAAAAAGATTACTGGGTCGCCAAGCTCTTCTGGGATGGCGAAAAGCCTGCCATCGAGTTCTCCTGCGCTGGCGACTACGTCGGCAAGAACCTGTACGACGTGTTCCCGGTGCTGTTCGAGAAATACGGCAAGCGCGTGCACGTGGCGGGGATTGGCGTCGCCGGTGAATTCGGCTATGCCAACTCCGGCATCGTCTTCGAGGATCTGAAGCAGCGCCCCACGCGCTACTCCGGCCGCGGCGGCCTGGGCGCGGTGATGGGCAGCAAGGGCCTGAAGTTCCTCGTGGTCGACGCCGAGGGCGCGCCGGGCGTTGAGATCGCCGATCCGGAAGCCTTCATGGAAGGCGCGCGCAAACTGCGCGAGGCGTTGGGCGAGCACGCGCTCACCAAGCCCAAGGGCGGTCTCAACACCTACGGCACCGCCGTGCTGATCAATATCCTGAACGAAGCCGGCGGCCTGCCCACCCGCAACTTCCGCACCGGGCGCTTCGAAGGCGCGGCCAAGATCGCCGGTGAGGCTATCTTCGAAAACAACAAGCGACGCCTGGGCAAGGAACTCTACAACCACGCGTGCAGTCCCGGTTGTGTGATCCAGTGCTCGAACACTTACCACGCCGAAGACGGCTCGGAGATCGTCTCCTGCATCGAGTACGAATCCGACTGGGCGTTGGGTGCGAACTGCGGCATCGACAATCTGGACGGTATTGCCAGGATGGTGTACTGGTGCAACGCCTACGGTCTGGACACGATCGAGGCCGGTGATAGTGTCGCCGTGGCGATGGATTCCGGCTATCTCCCGTTCGGCGACCTGGACGGCGCAATCGCACTGCTGCACGAAATGGGCAAGGGCACGGCAATCGGCCGCATCCTGGGCGGCGGTACAGGCTTCACGGCCAAGGCATTCGGCAATCCGCGCTCGCCATCGGTCAAGGGGCAGGGTATGCCCGCCTACGAGCCGCGTGCGGTCAAGGGCATCGGCGTCACCTACGCCACCACCACAATGGGTGCCGATCACACCGCCGGGTACACCATCGCGCCGGAAATCGCGGGCGTCGGTGGCAAGTCCGACCCGCTCGCCTCCGAGCCAGGCAAGGCCGATCTGAGCCGCGCGTTCCAGATGACGACGGCCTTCCTCGACTCCTCTGGGCACTGCCTCTTTATCGCTTTCGCCATTCTCGACATCGCCAGTGGCTTCGAGGGCCTGGTTCAGGAAGTGAACGCAATGTTCGGCCTCAATATGACGGCCGACGATGCTGTGGCGCTGGGCGGCGAAGTCCTCAAACGCGAGCGCGCCTTCAACATCGGCGCGGGCCTCACGCACCTGGACGACCGCCTGCCGGAGTTTATGAAGTACGAGAAACTGCCACCGCACAACGTTGTCAACGATCTGCCGGACGAAGTCTTCGACAGCGTTCACGGCAAGATGTAGGCCGACATTCAGCTTTTGTGTTTCACACAAACGCCGGATGGAAATTTCCATCCGGCGTCTTCTTTATTAAAAACAATCTGCGTGAATCCGCGAAAATCTGCGCCTGACTTACACACAGTGCCAGCAAATCCTCCACGTGGGCCATCGCCAGACAAATGACACCGACTTTTCGGAATTTCGTCCACTTCATCGTCGCCAGTATCTTCGTCTTTTTCAACGGGTTCGCATTAAGAACCTATCCGAAAATTATGACGGTTTCACGCTGTCGTCGGAATGGGCGGCTAAAGCCGTTTTTTCCCCGCGCCTTTAGGCGCAAAATACTGCGTCCGGTGAATTTTCGGATAGATTCTAAACATGATCTTGCAATATAGGAAAGTCGGCAAGTGGAAGGACTATCTCTTTGGCGAGCGGGTGTACATCATTCTCAGCCTCGTCGCCAAGACGCTGCTGGCTTGGCAGATCTTCGCCGGGACGCTGGCGCCGGTATAAAGAGAATTTGGACAGAATTAACAGGATTTTCAGGATAGGAAAAGGGCCGCCGCGCATGCGACGGCCCTTTGTCGTTCAATAGATACTTTGCCCTACCTACCCCACAGCTAAACCTCGACAACAAACTGTCCCGCCAGCACATTGGCCAGCTGCGCGCTGACCGCCGGAGTTGGTTGTTGGCCGCCAACCCACACCTGGAACTCGCCCGGTTCCAACACCCACTTCCCGTCCTCATCGGCAAAGGACATTTGCGCGGCAGTGATGGTGAACTGAACAGTTTGTTTTTCCCCAGGCGACAGGTGAATGCGGGCGAAGCCCTGCAACTGGAGCAAGGGAACGGGCAATGAGGCTTCGACGTCCTTCAGGTAAAGCTGCACCACCTCATCGCCCGGACGTTGGCCGGTGTTCTCGACCTCTACCTGGACAGAGACGAAATCGCCGGCCTTGACACGCTCCGGTGCAATGTGCAGGTCACGGTAGGCGAAGGTGGTGTAGCTCAGGCCGTAACCAAACGCATAGAGCGGCTGGCCGGTGAAGTAGCGATAGGTGCGGTTTTCCATACTGTAATCGTCGAAGGCCGGCAAGTCCGAGACGGCGCGGTAGAACGTGACCGGCAATCTGCCACCCGGATTGGTCAGGCCAAAAAGCGTCTCGGCCACGGCGGTCCCACCCGCCTGGCCGGGGTACCAGGCTTCGAGGATAGCGGGGACGCGCTCGGCGGCCCAGTTGATAGAAACGGCGCTGCCGTTCATCAGCACCAGGATAATGGGTGTTCCGGTTTCGTAAACAGCCTGCAAGAGCTGTTCCTGGACAAGCGGCAAGTCGAGCGCCTCGCGGTCGCCGCGGCTGCGCACCCCCGGCGGATTGCCCTCGGTTTGACCTTCTTCGCCCTCGAGTTGCTGCGAGAGGCCCATCACCATCACCGCCACTTGCGATTTCCTCGCTGCCTCGACGGCTTCCGTAAACCTGGTTTGATCCGCATCGATGATTTCGCAACCTCGGGCATAGATGACTTCAGTTTCAGGAGGAACCAGGGCCTGGATACCCGCCAGCACAGAAACCGGCTCGGCGGGCGTGCCCGAGTAGTTGCCGGCGAGGACCAGCGTTTCGTCGGCGTTGGGACCGATGACGGCGATAGACTTGAGGGTGTCCTTATCCAGCGGTAGCAGGCTATCCTGGTTCTTGAGCAGGACGAGCGATTGGCGCGCGACTTCCAGCGCCAGTTCCCGATGCTCCGCGGAATCGACTACGCTGAAGGGGATTTGCGCGTAGGGCACCTGATCGTCGGGATCGAACATCCCCAGACGGAAGCGAGCCATGAACAACCGCTCGACCGACCGGTTCAAGTCCTCGTCAGTCAACAGTCCCTTCTCGACCGCTTCGACAAGCCTGCGTTGATAATGACAGGCGATGTTATAAGTGCAGCCACATTCCAGGTCACAGCCGTTCTTGACGGCCAACGCAGCCGCCTCGGCCCCGGTGTTGACCAGGCGGTGTCGTGTGTAGATGTCGTCAATCGCCCCGCAATCGGAAACGACGTAACCCTCGAACCCCCATTCATCGCGCAGAATGTCCTGGAGCAGCGTGGGGCTGGCGCAACTGGCCTCGCCGTTCACCCGGTTGTAGGCACCCATGATCGAAGCGGCTTGCCCCTCGACCATACAGGCTTCGAAGGCGGGCAGATAGGTCATCCGCAGGTCGCGCTGGGAGACCTGGGCATCGAAGCGATGGCGGTCCTTCTCGGGGCCGCTATGGACGGCGTAATGTTTGGGGGTGGCGACGGCTTTGAGATAGAGAGGGTCCGTGCCCTGTATCCCCCGGACAAAGTTGACCCCCAATCGGGAGGTGAGATAAGGGTCTTCGCCATACGTCTCCTGGCCGCGCCCCCAGCGCGGATCGCGGAAGATGTTGATGTTGGGGCTCCAGAAGGTCAGACCGTCGTACTGGCCGCTCGGATATTTGCGAACGACTTCGTGGTGTTTGGCGCGCCCTTCGTCGGAGATCACTTCGGCCATGCGATAGATCAGGTCAGGATTCCAGGTGCTGGCCAGGCCAATGGCCTGCGGGAAGACGGTCGCAATGCCGGCGCGGGCCACGCCGTGCAGCGCTTCGTTCCACCAGTTATACGCGGGAACGCCCAGGCGCTCAATCGCGGGCGATTGACTCCCCATCTGCGAGACCTTCTCTTCGATCGTCATCTGGCTGACCAGGTCGCGTACCCGCTCTGCGAAAGAGAGAACGGGATTGGTGTAGATTTCTGGCCGTGCGGGGATCGTGGTAGCAGTTGCGGTGGGCGTAGGGCGGGGAGTAGGGGTTGCAGAAGGCGTAGAGGGAGGGGCAGAGGTCGCGGAAGGCGTGGGAGGGAGAGTAGGTTGCGTAGAGGTCGTGGCGGTCGCAGTCGGCATGGGAGATTCGTCGCGGTTGCAACCCACAACCATCAAACTGGCAGCGGTAAGAAATCCCTTTAGGAATGTGCGGCGGGAGAGAATTAGCGATAAGTTCTGTCTCATAGTCACCTCTGTCGGTATCCGGCGAGCGCGTCCCCTGAGCACATCGCCGTGCTGGCTCGCAGTATAGAACAATTGACAATGAGGGCAAGTCGAAGTGAGCGCCTCACATCGCACGCAATCCCGCCGCTGTTTGCACGAAAAACATAACAGCGATAGAATCAGGCCGATGAGAAACAACCGGCCATTTTCACCTTTGGGCAATATGCGTGTGTTACCCACCCCACACCGCCGGATTTCGGCTGTACTGCAATGTGTAGCTTCACTGACAAGAATCCTCATCGCGCTGATGCTGTTGTGCGCGCTGTTCCGTCCTGCCACAGCACAGGCGCAGACAGCCATCATCCACGTGGTGCAGCCTGGCGAGAACCTCTTTCGCATCTCCCTGCGCTACGGCACGACGGTCGATGCAATTATGGCCGCAAACGGGCTGACCAGTATCTACATCTACGTTGGGCAGGAGCTGGTCATCCCTGGCGCTTCCGGCGAACCGGCCCCCCCGCCGCCGCCCACACCCTCCACGGACGCTTATGTCGTCCAGCCGGGCGATACTGTGAGCAGCATCGCTCTGCGGCACGGGATCACCGCATGGGCCTTGATCCAGACCAACGATTTGTCCGACTGGCACACGATCTACATAGGGCAATCCTTGCTCATCCCTGGACGCGCTGCGGTAGAGGAGACGCCCGATCCAGAAACAAGTAACCTCGATACCTACGTGGTGCGTCCCGGCGACACATTGATCCAGATTGCGCTGCGCTTCGGAAGGACACCCGCAGACTTAGCCTATCTTAACGGGATCGCCAACCCGTCCAACATCTACGTTGGGCAGGTGCTGCGCCTCACCGGGACCGCGCCTGCTCCATCCGGTGGCGGGAAGTACATCGTGGTCAACCTCTCCGAGCAACACCTCTACGCCTACCAGGGGGAGCAATTGGTCTATTCCTTCGTGGCTTCCAGCGGGGCGGCACCGTACTACACGCGCGTGGGCGAATTCCGCGTGCAAAGCAAGTTCCCCAACGCCTATGGCTCCACCTGGGATATCTGGATGCCGCATTGGCTCGGCATCTACTGGGCTGGCTCGACAGAAAATGGCATCCACGCCCTGCCGGTGATGGCGAACGGGACGACGCTCTGGGCCGGATATTTGGGTTCGCCAGTCTCCTACGGCTGCATCGTCCTAGGAACGTATGAAGCCAGCCTCATCTACGCCTGGGCCGAAATCGGCACACCGGTGTCAATTCATTACTGAAGCGAAGGCCTGGTCAATTCTGAGTCACGCAGATCATCGGCATGCAGAAAAGAGGGCCGTCGCCTGTCCGACAGCCCTCTTTTTGTTTTCAGTGCGCCCGCAAACTCACCTGGCTTGCTGGTGGCTCACCACAGCCTTTCCAATAACGCGACTATAATCCTCTGAGCACCAACGGCAAGAAGATCTTATACCCGCTGATCCCCCGCCCGCTCAAGCCTACCTCAGCAGGTTCTACATCGCCGTCATCGGATTCGATGGTGAGACGCGCGACCTTGGCCCCGAGGCTGGTGGGATCGAAGGCAACCTTAACTGTTCGTATACTGCCGGGCGTCAAGGTGTTCTCGCCACTATCGGCGACCAGACTGAACTGGTTGGCATCGTCGCCGGAAAGTGAAACGCCGCTGATGTGCAGGTCAAAGTCACCAACGTTGGTGATTGTGACCGTCTGTGATGCGGTCGGTCCGAACTCCACAATCCACTCGCCAAAGTCAATGGCAGAAGGCTCTGCCGAGATATCTGCCAGCTTCGGCGCGTGAATGGCAAAGGGTGAAAAAGCATTCACGTCGACCACGCGAATCGAGTAGGGATCGCCGCCGCACATCCGTCCTTCGGTGCCATAAGTCGAGTCCCGCGTCAGCATCGTGTCCCACGCCCCGGTCCAACGGTAAGCTTCCATCGAGGTGCAGCTCTGGCCCGAGGGAATCTCGCCATTCCGATAGTAGAAGGTGATCGTAGCGTCCAGTCCGGTGCTAAGGGTAGGGGTGATGAGATAACAATGCTGCACGGCATCGCCGGGGGTCACGCCCGCGCAAACACCGTTCGCCGTATCCACAACCTGGGTGCTGCCGAGATTCTGCCCATTGGCATTGAGGATCAGCCCGCCCTCCTTGGGGAAACTGACGTCGCTACTGCCGTTGACAGATTTGGTCTGGTGATAGGTGCCGCCGGTGTGGGCATAAGCGCCGGTGAGTTCGAACACATTGGGCTCGGACGGCGCGTAGAAATTGCCACCCGCCAACGTCAATGCACCTTCGATCCACAGGTCGTGATTGGAGCCGGCAAAAAGCCCGCCGGCCTGGTAGACGTTTCCTGTAACCGTCAACGCGGTCGTAGGAGTAATTGTGCCGCCGCCCTGGAGGATCGCGCTGCCGGTAGACGCAGTGTTCTGCGCGATGTACGTCTCATTCAACGTCAGATGGCCTATCGAGTACACTCCGCCGCCGTAACCGGCTGTATTGTGGCTGATCTCACCCCTGTTCACGCTGAGCATTGCAGTATCCCTAAGGTACACTCCCCCGCCTCCGTCAGCCGTGTTGTGGAGCACCTGCGTGTTGTTCAAAGTCGCACTGCCCAAGCGGATTTCCACTCCACCGCCTACATCGGAAGCCGTGTTGCTGATAACCTCTGCATCGTGCAACTGGACACTGCCTTCCCCCCAGACGCTTATTCCACCGCCTGAACCGGAAGCCGTGTTGCGTTCCATATTTGTCCCGACGATTATTGCACTGCCCTCGTTGATACACACCCCCCCACCGGCGTAGCCGGCCATGTTATCGTCGATACGACTTCCGCCTGCGTGTAATCGTGCGGTGGCTTGGTCAATATACACCCCACCGCCATTATTATCGGGAGCCGTGTTCCTGAGCACCCGCGCAAAGGTCAGTGTCACGCTACCTTCAAAGATATACACACCGCCGCCGTAGAGGGCCGTGTTGTCGTTGATTTCGCCGCGGAGCACTTCCAGCGTCGCACTCGGTTGATCGACGTATACCCCGCCGCCTCCGCCCTCCGTATCGGCGCGCGCTATGTTGTTGACGACCTGCGTCTCGGTCAGAATCGCAGTACCTTCGGAGATATATATCCCGCCGCCGTGAGCGTCCGCGACGTTGTCGTTGATTTTCCCACCGCTCATAGCCAGCACGGCGTCGTCAACAGCCACAAACACCCCGCCGCCATCTTGGGAAGCCGTGTTGCTGAATATCCGCGTCTCGTCTAACGTTACAACACCATAGTCAACATACACCCCGCCGCCGTCATAAGAGGACACGTTGCTGTATACCTGCGTCTCATTCAGCGTCGCGCTTCTCTCGATAAATACCCCACCGCCCAGGGCAGCTTTATTGTTAAACACCTGCGACCCGTTCAGTGTTGCGTGACCTGCCTCGACATATATTCCACCACCACAATAGCTGGTCTCATTGTCGAGTACCTGCGTCCCGATCAACATTGCACTACCTTCGTGGACATATAACCCACCGCCTTTGCCGAAGTCACCGCTGGTGGTGTTGTTCACGAGCCGCACGCTTTCAAGATACAGCGTGCCGGCGCTCCAGATGCCACCCCCAGATGTGCTGACGCCAGAATCATGAGGCGGGTTGCCGTCGCGCACGGTTAGCCCGGTGATCGTCACAGCAACGCCGCTGTCGATATAGAACACACGGTAACTATCATCTCCGCTCACAGCCAACTGCTCCGCGCCTAACCCGCTGATGGTCAAATCACTGATAATGGCAGGCAAGGAGTCGGTCAGAACAATCATCCCACTGATGCCAGAGCCAAAGGTGATCGTGTCGTGGCCCGGACTGCTGTTGGCATCCAGGATTGCCTGGAGTAAACTGCCGGCTCCGCTGGCGTTAGTGTTGGTCACCTGATAAGTGGCCGCGCGAACGTAAGGCGAATTCCCGCCCAACGCCCACAACAAAGCCAGGGTCAACCCCAATGCCAGGGTCACTGTGAATAACAAACGTCGAGTTTTCATTTACTTTGTCTCCTATTTTATTTGCGAATGATATGTAAATAGCATTATCTTACTGCCGCATCACCAAGCGATGTAGGGCTGTCATTGACCGCGCTCAGGCTCGCTAGCGGCACTTCCGTGATCGTGACGCGCGTGGTGGCGAGCGTGCTGACCCGGTTGGTCGCCGTGACGATGGCGGTGTAGAAGCCTTGTTCCGCGTAGGCGTGGAGATGTTTACCCCACTGCCGGTCGCCCCGTTAGTCTTCAATGCGCCTCCAGGCTCGCCTCACTGACCGGCGGTCTAGCGGAGCCCGCTTGGCCTACGAACCTCTGAGCACCAGCGGCAGGAAGACCTTATACCCGATGATCCCTCGCCCACTCAGCCCTACCTCGACAGTTGGTTCGTCGCTATCATCCGACTCGATTCTGAGGAGGGCGACCTTTGTGCCGACACTGGTCGGATCAAAGGTGATCTGAATTGTGCGCGTGCTGCCGAAGGGCAAGGTAGTCTCGCCGCTATCGACCAGGTTGAATTCACCACTGGCGCCGGAGAGTGTAACGGAGGTGATGTGCAGATCGAAGTCACCTTCATTGGTGATCAGCACCGTCTGCGGTGCGGTCGGCCCGGCATCCACAACCTGATCACCAAAATCGAGGGTGGTGGTAGGCACAACCGAGATGTCTGCCGGCTTCGGCTCGTGAATGACAAAAGGCGAGAAAGCATCCACGTCGACCACGCGAATCGAGTAAGGATTGCTGCCGCACATCCGTCCGTCGGTGCCGTAGCTTGTGTCCCGCGTCAGCATCGCGTTCCACGCGCCGGTCCAACGATAGGCTTCCATCGCGGCGCAACTCTGCCCCGCAGGGATCTCATCGCTCCGATAGTAAAAGGTGATCGTGGCATCCCGCCCGGTGCTGATCGTGGGCGTGATAAGATAGCAGTGTTTCACAGCATTGCCAGGAGTGATACCGGCACAAGTCACATTCGCCGTGTCCGCCACATGGGTACTACCCAAGTCTTGAGCATTGGCATTGATGATCAACCCGCCTTCCTTGGGAAAACTGACGTCACTACTGCCGTTGACATCTTTGGTCTGGTGATAGGTGCCGCCGGTGTGGACATAAGCGCCGGTAAGTACGAAGACATTGGGTTCATATGGCGCGTAGAAATTGCCACCTGCCAACGCCAGCGCGCCTTCGATCCGCAGGTCGTGACTGGAGCCGGCAAAAAGCCCGTCGTACAGATAGATATTACCTGTGATCGTCAACGGGGTCGTGGGGGTGATCGTACCACCGGCTTGATAGATCGCACTGCCCTCATCCGTCCCATTGGCGACGATCTGCGTATCGCCCAATGTGGCGCCGCCCCCGCTGATATAAATCCCGCCGCCGGGTGCGAAATCATCGACGCCATAAACGACGTTGTCGAGCAACTGCGTCCCGTTCAACGTCGCGTCGCCCTGTCTAATGTACAACCCACCGCCATACCACAATGCGTGGTTAGTGTTGATCGCTCCGCCGGTTATATTCAACGTCGCGCTGCCAGAGTCGAGACACAACCCGCCGCCCACATCAGCATGGTTATCGCGTACCTGCGTCTCGTTCAGGGTCACACTGCCATAGTCAACGTACATCCCACCACCCGTTTGGTCCACGGTATTGCTGAGCACGTGCGTCTCGTTCAACGTCGCACGACCATAGTTGACGTATACCCCGCCGCCGTAGTCGGACTCGTTGTCGTTGATCTCCCCGGCGCTTATCGTTAGCGTGGCATTGGCTCGGTCGACATATACCGCCCCGCCGACAGAATAAGCCCGGTTCGAGAGCATCTGCGTCCCGGTCAGCGTCGCAGCGCCGCTATAAATGTACAGACCGCCGCCGTCTTCGGTCGAATTGTTGCGGATTTCCCCACCAACCATATCTAGCGTCGCGCCCTCATTACCAACATATACCCCACCACCCAGCATGACAGTTGAGTTGGTAGCCACCTGTGTCTCGTGCAAAAATGCAGCGCCATTCCATATAAGCAGTCCGCCTCCGGCTCCGGCTTCCTCAAAGCCTGCGTAATTGAGGTTAACCTGTGCCGAGCGCAGTATCGCAGTGCCGGCGTAGACGTATATCCCGCCGCCTTCGGAGGCTCTATTGCCGTTGACCGCTCCATTTTTGACCTCCAGCATCGCACCGTCCTCATCGACATAGATTCCACCACCGGATTCAGAGACCCGGTTATTGGTCACTTGCGTCCCGTCAAGCGTCGCACTGCCTAGCTGGACATAGAGACCGCCGCCGTTGAGACTGGCTGTGTTGTTGCTGATCGCCCCGCCGGTCATTTCCAGCGTCACATCCGCACTGGCGATGTACACCCCACCGCCATGTTGGGAAGCCGTGTTGCTGAGCACCTGCGTCCCGTTGTTCAACTTCGTTGAGGTGCTGTGAGAAATGTATAGACCGCCGCCGATAGGCGCTGCGTTGTTGAGCACGTGCGTCCCGCTCAACGTCGCGGTTCCCCCGGCGATATACAGCCCGCCCCCCATCCCGGAAGCCGTGTTATCCATAAGTTGCACACCACGGAGATGCAACCGTCCGGAACTCCAAATACCGCCGCCATTATCGGCGCTGCCATCGCGCAAGGTTATCGCGGTAATGATGACAATCGGGTTGCCCTGGATGTTAAATATCCGGTAGGTATCGTTTCCGCTCACCGCCAACTGCGTCCCCGGCCCGTTGATGGTCAATAGCTCGGAAATGGTCGGTAGAGGGGCCGTCAGAACGATGGTCCCTCCCAGGCCAGAGACGAAGGTGATGGTATCTGCGCCTGGATTGCTGCCGGCGTCCAGCATCGCTTGACGCAAGCTGCCGGGACCGCTGGATGCGGTATTGGTCACCTGGAAAGTGGCCGCGCGAACGTAAGGCGAGTTCCCGCCCAACGCCCACAACAAAGCCAGGGTCAGCCCCAATGCCAGAGTCACTGTGAATAACAAACGTCGAGTTTTCATTGACTTACCTCCTATTTTATTCGCGAATGATATGTGAATAGCATTATCTTACTGCCGCATCACCAAAGGCAGGAAGATATGTTGCACCGGCACGATGGTCACGGTAGTGGTCGCGGTGGCAAAATTGATCGAATTCGTCGCCGTGACGGTGGCGGTGTAAACGCCCACGTCCAAATACGTGTGCGTCACCGTCGCGCCGCTGGCGCTCTGCCCGTCGCCTAAGTCCCAGGCGAAACTGATATTACTGCCCGCCGTCACCGCTGCGCTCAACGTCGTGGCCGCGCCCAGGCCGGTGGGACTGTCGTTGTGCGCGGCCAATCCGGCGATAGGTGCATCCACGACGAGCACGGCGGTCGTCGCGCTGGTCTGCCCGGCACGATTCGTCGCCGTCACCGTCGCGGTGTACGTCCCCACGGCGGGATACGTGTGCGTGACGACTTTGCCGCTGTCGGGCCAGTTCTGCGGGATGAAGAAGTCGCCATCCCCAAAGGCCCACGTGTACGTCACCCCGCTGCCGCTCTCCACCGTCGCGCTGAGCGTCGTGGCGCTGCCCAGCGCCGTCGGCCCGTCGTTGAAGGCCAGCACGCCGGACACCGGCGTCCCGCCGGTGATGGTCACCTGAGTGCTGACCGTCAGGCTGTTGACGCTGTTGGTCGCCGTGACCGTCGCCGTGTAGTCGCCCACCGCCGGGTAGACGTGCTGCACCACCGCCCCACTGCCGGTCGCCCCATCGCCGAAGGCCCAGGTGTAGACCGCGCCGCTGCCCGCCGCGACCGTCGCCGTGAAGGTCGTGGCGTCGTCCAGCGGCGTGGGGCTGTCGTTGACCGCCGCCAGTCCTGCCAGCGGCACTTCCGTGATCGTGACGCGCGTGCTCGCGCTCAACTGGCTGACCTGGTTCGTCGCCGTGACGATGGCCGTGTAGACGCCCATTTCCGCGTAGGCGTGCGAAAGGTTTGCCCCGCTGCCCGTTGCACCATCGCCGAATGACCAGGTGTAGGCGACATTGTCGCCGCCGGCGACAGTCGCGGCGAAGTCCACCGGCTGTCCGACAGGCACAGGACTGTCGTTGGCGGCCTGTAACCCGCTGATCGGCGTCTCCACCGTGACGCACGTCGTCGCCTGCAGCGCGTTCGTCCCGTTACTCGCGGTGACGGTCGCCAGGTAGACGCCCCCCGCCGCGTAGGTGTGCGTGGGATTGGCTCCGCTGCCTGTCTGGCTGTCGCCGAAATCCCAGGCGTAGCTGACGTTGCTGCCCCCCGTCACCGTCGCCGCGAACGCCGTCGGCTGGCCCAACGCCGTGGGGCTGTCGTTCGTTGCGCTCAACCCTGTGGCCGGCACATCGGTGATGGCCACAGGCGTGGTCGCCGTCAGGCTGTTCACGCCGTTGCTGGCGGTGACGATGGCCGTGTACGTCCCCACCGCGCCGTAGGTGTGCGTGGCGTTGGCCCCGCTGCCGCTCGTCCCGTCGCCGAAGGCCCAGGCGTAGCTGACGTTGCCGCCGCCTGTGATCGTGGCTGTGAACGCCGTCGGCTGGCCCAATGTCGTCGGGCTGTCGTTCGCCGCGCTCAATCCGCTCACCGGCGCGTCGGTGATGACGACCGGCGACGTGGCGCTGACCGCCCCGAAGAGGTTGCGCGCCGTGACCGTCGCCACGTAGTTCCCCGGCGTGGTGTAAACGTGTTCCACGGTATTGTCCGCGTCACTGACGAATAGCGGGCTGCCGTCGTCGAAGTCCCAGGTGTAGGTGATCCCGCCGCCCGCCGTCACCGTCGCCGTGAAGTGCGTGGCCTGCCCGGCGGCGGTGGGGCTGTCGTTCGCCAGCGCCAGCCCGGCAATCGGCTCGTCGCCCACGAAGACGTAGGTGGAGGCGACGGCGGTGCTCACGCCGTTGCCGGCGGTGACGGTAGCGGTGTACGTCCCGGCGGTGGCGTAGGTGTGGGTGACGACTTTGCCGCTGCCGGTCGCGCTGTCGCCGAAATCCCAGGCGTAGGTGACGTAGGTGGCATTGGCGGTCGCCGTGAGCGTGGTCGCGCTGCCGAGCGCCGTCGGGCTGTCGTTGGTCGCCGATACGGAGAGCGCGCCGGGCGCGGTCTGGAAGTCGGTTTCCAGCCAGCCGCTCCAGGGCATGTGGATCCAGCGGCTTGTGGGTCTGTTCAGGGGGTTGCCAGCCCGGTAGCGCAGGCGCACGCGCCAATGATAGGCCGTGCTCGACGCCAGGCCGGTGATGGTCTGGGCGAACGTTGCGCCGGACGCGGTCCAGGCGTCAGAAGCGCCGCTCGTCGTTCCCGGCCCGCCAAAGGGCTGCCCCAACGGGGTAACTTGCCATTCGAGCTTGAGGCGCTCGTGGCCTAGCGGCGTCTGGCCATTCAGGTTTAGCAACACCGAGCCGGGCGCGTTCGTCCGTCCCAGCGGCGTTAGATAGGCGGCGCCGGTGGGTTGCAGTTGCCGTGGGCGCAGGCTCATGCTGCCGTTGTTGCCATAATAGACGTTAGCTCTGTTGCCGTTGCCGACAATGAGGTCGTTGAGGCCGTCGCCGTTGACGTCGCCCGCCGCGCCGACGACTTGGCCGAGTCCGTAATTGGAGTCTGGCCCGCGGACACTCCAATCGGGGGTTGCGCCCAGGCCGGCGCTTGATCCATAGTAGACGAACGCCGCGCCGCAATCGACGAGTTCCTCACTGTAATCCGGCGCGCCGACCACCACATCGGCGTAGCCGTCGCCGTTCAAGTCGCCGGCAGTACTGGCCGCAGTGCCAAAGTGTGCACTGGGGTCGTTCATTTCAAGGATGCGCTCCGGCGTGGTATTGATCGTTGTAGCGCTTCCGTGGTAGACAAAAACGGCGCCTTCCTGGGTTTGCCCGTTGTTGAACCATTCTGCGCCGACGAGGAAATCGCTGAACCCGTCGCCGTTGACGTCGCCGGCGGAGCTGACCGCGTTGCCATAAAATGCGTTGACCTGGTTGATTTCAACCTGTTGCCAGACAGGCGCCGTGCTCATCGCGCCGCTGCTGCCCAGGTACAGGAAGGCTGCGCCTTCTGCAACTTGCCCATCACTGTATCCGGGCGCGCCGACGAGCACGTCGCTGTAGCCATCGCCGTTGACGTCGCCGGCGCCGGCCACTGCACCGCCCAATGAAGCCCCGGCCAGGTCGGGTTGGGCGGTCCAATTTGCATTGCTGGGATCGCCGGCGCCGGTGCCGATTCTGACTTGGACGTTGCCCAGCCAGATGAAAGCGCGCCCATCATTGTATCCGGGCGCGCCGACGAGCACGTCACTGTAACCATCGCCATTCACGTCACCGGCGCAGGCTACCGAGCGCCCCATCCAGGCGCTGTCTTGATTGCCTTCGGCATACCAGCGAGGATGTTCTTCAAGACCGTTGGGGTGGCCGAAGTATACATACGCGCGGCCTTCTTCGCCTTCCTCGTTGGTGTGGTAGGGCGCGCCAACGAGAATCTCGTCGTCGCCGTCGCCATCCACGTCGCCGGCAGTGCTCACGGCATATCCGAACCGGGCGTATATTGACTCCCCGTCACGGGTGGTGATGGCCGTTGTCGCCAGGCCGTTGGCCGAGCCGAGGTAGATGAAAATTCGCCCCGCATCGGCGAACGCCGTGTCATACAGCGGGTCCCCGACGATGACGTCCGAATAACCATCGCCGTTGACGTCGCCGGCAGTGTTCATGGCACGGGCGGACAGTATGGTCCAGTTGGGAGTTTGGCTGAGGGCCTTGACCCCACCGTAGAAAGCAAATGCGCCGCCTTCGTTCGTTTCGGGGTGGCTGTAGCCGGGCGCGCCGATGAGCACGTCGCCGAAGCCGTCGCCGTTCACGTCGCCGGCGCCGGCCACCGCCGCGCCGAACTGCGCGCCGGCCTGGTTGGGTGAGTGCGTCCAGGTCGCGGCGGCGCTCAGGCCGCTCGCCGACCCGGAATAGAGCTGCGCTTCGCCCTCGCCGGTCTCGCCGTCAGTGAAGCCGGGCGCGCCGACGAGCACGTCGGCGTAGCCGTCGCCGTCCACATCGCCGGCCAGGGCTACGTCCGCGCCGAGTTGCGTGTTGCTGATGGCGCCGGTGACGCTCCAGCCTACCGTCGTCGTCAAACCCGCGCTCGCGCCCAGGTAGACGTAGGCGGCGCCGGTGTTGCTATTCGTTCCGGGCGCGCCGACGATCACGTCGCCGTAGCCGTTGCCGTTCACGTCTCCCGCCAGGCTGACGGACGCGCCCAGCTTAGCATTTGCACTGTTGCCGAGCACTTGCCAACCGGGGACGGCGCCAATACCGCCGGCGCTGCCGTGATAGATGAAGGCCGCGCCGGTATCGGGGGTGGTGTTGTCGTCGTAGCCGGGCGCGCCGATGAGGATGTCGTGGTAGCCGTCGCCGTCCACGTCGCCGGCGCAACTTACGGCTGCCCCGAAGCGCGCGCCGGTCTGGCTGCCGGCGTTGGACCAATCCGGCGCAAAGTTCAAGCCGGAAGCGTTGCCATAGAAGACAAAGGCTTTGCCCTGATTGGCCAGGGTTTCGTTGAATTCCGGCGCGCCGATGAGGACGCCGGTGTAATCGCTGCTGTGGGCGTAACCGGCATTGCTCACTGCCGCGCCGAAGTGCGCGCCCGCCTTATCGCTTTCATACTGCCAGTTCGCCGTGGCGCTCAAGCCGCTCGCGGAGCCGTGATAGACGAAGGCGGCGCCTTCTTGCGCCTGGCCGTTGGCGTAGTTGGGCGCGCCGATGATCACGTCGGCGTAGCCGTCGTTGTTCACGTCACCCGCCGAGGCCACCGCTGCACCGAACTGCGCGCCGGCTAAGTCAATCTCTTGGGTCCAGGCGGCGCCGGTGCTGAGCCCGCCGGCGGCGCCGTAGTAGGCGTAGACGCGACCTTCGTTGTCGGCGCCGCCGTCGTAGGTGGGGGCGCCGACGAGGACGTCGCTGAACCCATCGCCGTTGACATCGCCGGCGCCGGCCACGGAAAAGCCGAGTTGTGCGTCGGCCTGGTCGCTTTCGACATTCCAATCGGCGGTGTTGGGGAGGGCGGTGAGAAGGGCGTGGAAG
>DAIUDK010000003.1:96336-109489 GCA_036845725.1 Chloroflexota bacterium | reverse complement strand
ACCGCGTGGGGATGTGGGGGCACTCGATGGGCGGCACGATCACGTTGCGCGCGATGGTGGTGAACGCTGACATCAAGGCCGGGGTGATTTGGGCGGGCGTCGTCGCCGATTATCCTGAGCTGATGGATCGCTGGCAGCGCCGCTTTATCACCTCCGTCACGCCCGGCGCCGGGACTCCAACGCCTCCCCGTCGTTGGGGCGACATCCTGTTCACCTACGGCACGCTGGACGAAAATCCCGCCTTCTGGGCCTCCATTGACCCGTGGGCCTATCTCACTGAACTGTCCAGCCCGTTGCAACTGCACCACGGCACAGGCGATACCTCCGTCCCCGTCGGATACTCGGAAGACCTGTACGCGCAGTTGCAGGTGGAAGGTGTGACGAGTGAGTTGTACATCTACGAGGGCGACAATCACAATATCTCCAACAATTTCAGCGCGGCGATGCGACGCTCGGTGGCGTTCTTCGATTTGTACATCAAGGGTAAGTAGCCGCGATTTCCAAATCGCGCGCGTTCGTCAGAGTGAAAAAGCTGACTATAATCGGCTATGTAGCATAGAAGGAGCGATTGATTATGAAAGACCGCAAACTGCTGATGATCCCCGGCCCTATCGAATTCGACCCCGCGGTGCTGGCGGCGCTGGGCGCGCCGACGACGAGCCACGTGGCTCCGGAGTTCATCGAGGTCTTCGGGCAGGCGTTGGAGCGGATGCGGGACGTGTTTCTCAGTCCCGATGGACAGCCTTTCATTATGGCTGGATCGGGCACGCTGGCGATGGATTTGGCCGGCGCGAACCTGATCGAGCCGGGCGACAAGGCGCTCGTTGTCAACACCGGCTACTTCGGCGACCGCTACGGCGCGCTGCTGGAACGGTACGGCGCGGAGGTCATACATGTGCGCGCTCCTGTCGGTGGCTACCCGGCGCTGGAAGCGGTGGAGGCGGCGCTCAAAACAACCCGCTTCAAGCTGATGACGGTGACGCACGTGGATACGTCAACCGGCGTGCTCACCGATGTGAAGGCGTTGGCGGCGCTGGCGCGGCAGTACGATACGCTCATCGTCGTGGACGGCGTCTGCTCGGTGGCAGGCGAGGAACTGCGGATGACTGAATGGGGCGTGGACGTGGCGTTCACGGCATCGCAGAAAGCTGTAGGTGTGCCGCCGGGATTGGCGCTCCTCATCGTCGGACCGCGCGCGATGGCAGCCTTCAAGGCGCGCACGAAACCCGCCCTGAACTTCTACGCCGATTGGACGAACTGGCTGCCGGTGATGGAAGCCTACGAAGCGCGCAAACCCGCCTACTTCGGCACCCCGGCGGTCAACCTGATTGTTTCGCTCAACGTGAGCCTGGGTCTCATCCTGAAGGAAGGCATGGAAGCGCGGTTTGCGCGTCACCGGGCAATCGGCGCGGCGTGCCAGGCGGCGATTGCGGCGTTGGGCCTGGGGCAGGTACCGCTTTCGCCCGACATCGCCGCGCACACGATGACAGCCCCCCGCTTCCCGACGGGCGTCGGCGCGGCGGAACTGCTACCGAAGGTCACGGCGGCGGGGGTGATGCTGGCGGGTGGCCTGCACCCGGCGATCCGCGCCGAATACTTCCGCATCGGGCACATGGGCGTCGTCACCCAGGGCGATCTGCTGGCGACGATTGGCGCGCTCGAAACCGGGCTGGCGCAGTGCGGCTACGCCTTAGAGAAGGGCGTCGGCGTTGCGGCGGTGATGTCAGCGCTTGGTTAGCTGATGCAACCGCTTGCGCCGGATCACAATCCGGCGCTTCAGGAACGGCGGATTGTGATCCGCCTTAAGCGTTGAAGTAAAACTATACATCTTGAGGAGGAGTGGATTATGCGTTACGGACACTTTGACGACAAAAACCGCGAGTATGTCATTACACAGCCGGATACGCCGCTGCCGTGGATCAACTACCTGGGCAGCGAGGCGTACTTTGGCCTCATCTCCAACACGGCGGGCGGCTATTCCTTCTACCGCGACGCGCGGCTGCGCCGGATTACGCGATACCGTTACAACAACGTGCCGTTGGATTATGGCGGGCGCTACCTCTACCTGCGCGATAACGCCACCGGCGTGTTCTGGTCGCCTTCATGGCAACCCACGCGCACGCCGTTGGACAGCTATACCTGCCGTCACGGGATGGGGTATACGGTGATCGAATCATCGAATCAGCGAATCAACGTGGAGACGTTGTATTTTGTGCCCCTCGGCGCGAATCTGGAGATTTGGTCTACCACGGTGACGAATCAACGGGATACAGCGGCGGATTTGTCGCTCTTCTCGCTGATCGAGTTCTGTCTGTGGGACGCGCAGGATGATTCGACGAACTATCAGCGCAACTTCAACATCGCGCAGGTGGAAATCGAGAATGGCGTCATCTACCACAAAACGGAATACCGCGAGCGCCGCGATCACTTCGCCTACTTCGCGTGCTCGGAACCGCTCGCCGGCTACGACACACACCGCGACGACTTCCTCGGTCCTTATCGGGGATGGGACAAGCCTGTGGTGGTCGAACGCGGCGTATCGACCAACTCCGAAGCGCGCAGTTGGGCGCCGATTGGCTCACACCACGTCAAACTGGCACTGCAACCGGGCGAGTCGCGCCGCGTGATCTTTGTGCTCGGCTACCAGGAGAATCCGAGCGACCAGAAGTTCGATCCGCCGGATTCGCAGATCGTCAACAAGCGCGCCGTCAAGCCGATTCTGGCGAAATACCTCCAGCCGGAGGCCGTGGACGCCGCTTTCGCCGAGCTGCGCGCCTATTGGGACGGCATCCTCAGCATCTACCAGGTGAACACGCCCGACGCCGCGACGAACCGCATGGTCAACGTGTGGAATGCCTACCAGTGCATGGTGACGTTCAACATGTCGCGCTCGGCCTCGTACTTCGAGTCCGGGGTGGGGCGTGGATTGGGCTTCCGCGATTCCAGCCAGGACTTGCTCGGCTTCGTGCACCAGGTCCCGGCGCGCGCCCGCGAGCGCATCCTCGACCTGGCGGCGACGCAGTTGGAGAGCGGCGGCGCTTATCACCAGTTCCAGCCCCTCACCAAGCGCGGCAACGACGCCGTGGGCAGCGGCTTCAACGACGATCCGCTCTGGCTGCCGCTGGCGGTCGTCGCTTACCTCAAGGAAACCGGCGATTGGGGCATCCTCGACGCGCCTGTCCCCTACGAGAACAAGCCCGGCACCGAGACCCTGCTCGCCGAGCACCTGGAGCGCGCGCTGAACTACACGCTCAACAACCTCGGCCCGCACGGCCTGCCCCTCATCGGCCGCGCCGATTGGAACGACTGTATGAACCTCAACGTCTTCTCCGCCGAGCCGGGCGAATCCTTCCAGGTGGCTCCGCTCAAGAAAGACGGCACGGTGGCGGAATCCGTCCTCATCGCCGTTCTGTTCGTCCTCGCGGCAAAAGAGATGGCAGCGCTCAGCAAAAAAGCGGATTCAAAATCCAAAATCCAAAATCCAACATTCTACCTCGATGCTGCCGCAAAAATGGAAGAGACGATCTGGGCGCACGGCTGGGACGGTGCGTGGTTCCTGCGCGCTTACGATGCGTTCGGGGAGAAGGTCGGGTCGCACGAGTGCGCGGAAGGGCAGATTTTCATCGAGCCGCAGGGCTTGGCGATTATGGCGGGCCTGGGGCTGGAAGATGGCAGAGCCGAGGCAACGTTGGCTTCGGTCAACGAGCGCCTTGCCACCGACCACGGTATCGTGGTGCAACAACCGGCGTTCTCGCGCTATTACCTGCAACTTGGCGAAATCAGCTCCTACCCGCCCGGTTTCAAGGAGAACGCCAGTATCTTCTGCCACACCAACCCGTGGATTATGATCGGGGAGACCGTTGCGGGTCACGGTGACCGGGCGCACGATTACTACAAGCGCATCTGTCCCGCCGCGCGCGAGGACATCAGCGAGATTCACCGCTGCGAACCCTACGTCTACGCGCAGACGATCGCCGGGCGTGACAATCCGCGTCACGGTGAGGCGAAGAACTCGTGGCTCACCGGCACCGCCGCGTGGAACTACGTCGCCATTACGCAGTGGATTCTGGGTATCCGCCCGGCTTACGACGGCCTGCAAATCGCGCCGGTCATCCCTGCGGACTGGCAAGGCTTCACCGCCACGCGCATCTTCCGTGGCGTGACGTACCACATCACCGTGGAGCGCCAGGGCGGCGGCAACGCCGTCGCGCTCGTCGCGAACGGCAAGCCCGTAGAAGGCGACATCGTCCCGTTGCCCGCGCCGGGGGTGAAGGACGTGACGGTGAAGGTGACGTTGCGGTAAAGGTCGGTTGGTTTTTCACCACGAATCTTCACGAATTTGCACGAATTTCATCTTTTTAATTCGTGAGGATTAGTGAAGATTCGTGTTTATTTGATGGGGGTGTGTTATGCAATGGAAAGAAATATGCCAGCATTATCCTCAACAATGGCTGTTGATTGAGGCGATTAAAGCGCGCTCGGAAGCCGACCGGCGTATTCTCGAACAACTTGCCGTGGTTGGGGCGTTTTCCGATTCAACGACGGCGATGAAATCCTATCTCCAGCTTCACAAAGAAGCGCCGGAGCGCGAGTTGTATGTCTTCCATACCAGCCGTGAGAACCTGGATATTACGGAGCGTCGTTGGCTAGGTGTGCGAGGCACGGCATGAGGATACGTCTACAGAATGGTTTGCTCTACGTTACTGTGGAAGTCTCCTACCGTGGTCGTTGCCTTGAGCTAGACAATGTCCTGTTGGATACCGGGTCTGCTGGTACTGTCTTCTCGATTGATGGACTACTGGACATCGGGTTGGAATATGCGGCAGAGGATGCGGTCCATCGCATTCATGGTGTCGGAGGAACAGAATTTGTATTCGCCAAAACGGTGGAGCGATTGACCCTTGGCGATATCCACGTGGATGACTTTGAGATTGAGGTCGGTGGCATGAATTACGGCTTTGAGATGGATGGGATCATTGGACTTGATTTCTTGCTGCGTGTTGGGGCAATTATCGATCTTGCGGCGATGGAAGTGCGTGTCTAGTTGATGATTGTTCAGGATGACAAGACTTCATTACACCTGATCCTGGCGCGCGAATTGGCGTCGGCGTTCAGCGCCTTTCCGCAGGTCGAGGCCGTCGCCGTGGGCGGCTCTCTCGCATCGGGGGCGGCGGATGCCGGTTCGGACATCGATTTGTACGTCTGCACCACGTCCGTCATTCCACTACCTGCACGCGAGGCGCAGGTGGCGCAGCGAGGGGCTAGTCGCGCGGACTTGAACCTGCAATTCTGGGACCTGGGCGACGAGTGGGTCGACGGGCCGACCGGCATCGAGGTGGACGTGATCTACTGGGACACGGCCTGGATTGAGGAGCAGATCGACCGGGTGCTCGTTCATCACCAGGCCAGTGTGGGCTATACGACGTGTTTTTGGAACACCGTGCGGAATTCACTACCGTTGTATGATCGCAATGGCTGGTTCGCCCGCTTGCAAGCGCAATGCCAGTGCCCCTATCCCGAACCGCTGCGGCGCTCGATTATCGCCAAAAACTACCCGGTTTTGCGCGATGTGATCCCCGCTTATTTGCAACAGATCGAGAAGGTGCTGCAACGGAACGATCTTGTCAGCATCAATCATCGCGTGGCGGCGCTGCTGGCGAGCTACTTCGACGTGCTCTTTGCGCTCAATGCCATACCGCATCCCGGCGAGAAGCGGCTGCTGGAGATTGCGGCGGAGCGCTGCGCCAAACGTCCTCCGGCGATGCGCGAGCAGGTTGAGATGGTGCTCCGGGCCTCGGCGGACGCGGATGCGACACTGGTTCATGCTATCGATTGCCTTATCGATGATTTGTACATCATCTTGTTGCGGGAAGGGTTTGATCTGGGATACTAGATCTATGGAGGTTTGCTTTGAAAAAGCTCGCAGTGTTGGTCGGTCTGCTGCTGGCAGCGTGCAGTTTTCGGTTGCATAAAAGCACACCTGTACCGATTCCGGCTAGTAAAGCGCAGCCTGAGTACATGACTGTATTTCCGGCGCCTGGTGACCAGATCCCTGTCGATTTCTACAAATCAGATCTTTCTCGAGAGGGAACTCGGGTGATGTATGAAGGTTCTCGTCCGGTCAACAAGTATGGGTATCGTTCCAACATTTGTGTGTCAATTATCATGGCGGAATTTGGTTTGTCCAACGAAGAGCTGTGGCGCCTCGCAGAGACGGTTCCTTGTGAGTATCCTCCTAGCTCTCAACTTGATGGTTATTGCTACATAGTTCGAAGGGCTACACTATTTGTTGACGGTCAGGAGCTTGTGCCAGAGCTAGATGAAAATTGGGCTGCGATAGGATGGGCGAAAACACCCCATTGGTTATGTTGGCCGGCTAGTTTGGAAACCGGGATTCACGATGTCACTTTCCAATATCAACTTCCTGATGACTCTTTGATAGAGTACACTTGGCAGTTTTCCATTGTTGAGTGATAACAGAAGATGACACGTCGCACACTTCGTGTAATTTTGACCGTAGGACTGATTCCCCTCTGGTTTCTGGGAGTTTATGCCGGAACTGTGGTCGGCTTGTTTCTGGTTCCCTCAGTGCGTGAATTGATGGATAAAGACGATGCAGATATTCAGTGGTTGTAACCCCCAAGTGGTGAGCTAGTCACTGATGTGCGGTTGTCATGTGGAACCCATTGCCAGCGTTGTAGTGTCCTGGCTGCGACGAGTACCGGGCATGTCTATCTTTACACCCAGGAAAGTGGTGAACAGATTACATTTAAGGATGTCACCGACGAACTGGGAACCGGAGATTTGCCGTCATCGTTTGGCCTCAATTCAGCCGGGGAACTAGAATCTCAAGGAGCGGCCGGCTGCTCGGTTCAGCCTGTTGAACAGGTTGATTTCGATAAACTAGCTGCATTGCCGCCTGGGAACATTCTCTATAATGGGCACTGTTATATCGGTTGCTCAGAGGGGATGTACAGCGCGTTAGATGTGGCGATCGTCGATGGCTATGGGCTTTGTCTATTGGGATATGCATCGACCGGTGGAGGAATTTTCCCGTCATTGGGACATGTACTGGATGATATGCAAAATAGTGTTTGTTTTTCGGCTATACTGATGACGGCTATAGTGATACGGTTGGGTGGGCGGATGTGGTCTGGCAATAGTCGGGATGCTTGACAACACTTGTTGATTGATTCGATATCCATTGGTGGCGCATTATTCCTCAACCACCTCCATCGCAATCCTCGCCCACTCGAACAACCGCTGCGGCTCGTAGCGCACGGTGCTGATGTCCTTCAAAATCATCTCCAGCGGGCAGCCGTACTTCTCGCAGACCTGGCGTGTCGCCACCAAGTCTGCGCGCACGGCTTCGGCGTCGAAGGCGTCCCAGGCCAGCAGCGCCGGGTTCGGCTTGCGCGAGAAGACGTAGTTCTGCCCGATCTCCGCCGCGCCGCATTCCTGGTCGACCCACGGACTCATCGAGACTTTGCGGACGTGCGGAATCATGCGCACCTGGGCCATTTTCTTATCGAGCGGATCGCAGCAGCCGTAGTACACCAGACCAAACCGCTCGCAGATGCGGCTGGCGTACTCCACTTCGTATGCCTTGAACATGCGCGGCGAAATCGTGGCAAACATCTGCGCCAGACCGAACATCCACAGGTCTTTCGTGCGCGGCTTCGCCGGATCGTAGCCGGGAGCGGGCAACTCGTCGGTGTAAGCGCCCGTGCAGTGGATCAGGCTTTGCGGGCCGCACAGTAATCCCTGACTCTCCAACTGACCCAGCATGCTCAGGTAGCCTTCGGTCATCCGTCCGACCAGCCCGTGCATCAGATCGGGTTGATCCATCAGTGTGTACAGCACGTTTTCCACGCCCATCCACGTGGCAATGGGATCCCACAAGGAGAGGTACGGGTCCGCGCCCCACGCGCGCACGTCCAGCAGCCCGCCGAACAGCTCGTGCGCCACGGTCAGACGGCGCTCCGTTTCGGCGGGATCGTGGCTGATCTGCGGCGTCTTCACCTTCTGTAGGTCGTCCATTGTCTTGAACTGGTTCTCGTACCGGTGCGCGACGACGTCGTTCTGCGGGTCGGTGGCGACCGTCGCCTCGTGGACAGCGATGCCAAAGCCGGTGTTGGTGATCGCCTTGGGCACGCGGATGAAGGGCTCCACCACCATATCGACCGGGAAATGCCGCCACTGATACAGCGTGCGGCGTAGAAATTCCTCGTAGCCGCGACACTCCGGGTCTTCGCAGCGCAGGGTCAATTCATCGTTGATGTTCATCTCGTTCCAGCAGACCTGGTCGATCATCACCATGGGGCGAGCCGGCTTGAGCGCGTTGAGCTGCCGCCACAGCGCGCGTTTCTCTTCTTGCACCGGCAGCGCAGCGATTTCGGCTACCTGGGCCGCTAATTTGCGGATTACGGCTGTGTCGTGTTTATTCAGCATTACAAACTCCTCAAGATTAACCATGAATCTACACCAATCTCCATGAATAGAAAAATTAGGCCGGATTCGTGAAGATTCGTGGTAAAATTTTCATCCTTGTTGACGGCGTTAGTCGGATTGTATATTGACTGCGCGTATGTTCAAATTTGGTTTGCCGCGCATCGAGACTATAATAGCGTGAATCTTCAAGGGTGAGATTGTCGTGAACGTTTTCGAGAAACTGCCGTCAACGGCGCGGGAAGCGCTGCTGCGTCCGCTGCTGGATTATCTTGCCAGGGCGGAGCGCCGCGCCGATGGCAAGTGGAACATCTGGCAGATAACCAACATCAACGGCGGGCGCAACAACCGGCTGTACCGCGCTTCGTGCACCCTGGGCGATCTCGTGGTCAAGTTCGCGATCCGCGACGAACGCGATCGCGCCGGGCGGGAGTTTGGCGCACTGACGGCGTTGCGTCAGGCCGGGCTGAAGATCGCGCCCGCGCCGCTGCTGCTCGACTGCGAGCGCTATCCACTGCCGGTCGTTGTGCAGACGTGGCTGGAAGGCGAGGTTCTGGACGCCGTCCCCGCCTCGGACGACGATTGGGAGCTGTTGCTGCGTCACTTGGTCGGTGTGCATAGCGTCACGCAGGAGGCTGTAGACGCGGATTTGCCTACCGCGACGATCAACGCCTACAACGTGCCGGAAGGCCGCCGGCTTATCCGCGAGTATGCGGCTGCTATTCCACCAGAAGAACAACCTGACACCTTGCGTGAATTGTTGCGGCGGTTCGAGATAGCATCTTTGCCCGAATGGAACGAAAAGCGCGTGGCACTTATCCGGCTGGATCACAACACGCTCAACTTCGTCCGCCGTCCGGAGGGCTGGCTCTCGGTCGATTGGGAGAACAGCGGGTGGGGCGATCCCGCCTTCGACGTGGCTAACCTGATGACGCACGCAGCCTACATCGACGTTCCAACTGTGCGTTGGGAGTGGGTGGCGGAGCGCTATTGTGCGCTGGTGGACGATCACACGGCGTCTGTCCGTATCTGGACCTACTACACGATTATGGCTGTGTGGTGGGCCGTACGCACGGCGCGCTACCTCTACGAAATGCCCCGTGGTCTGGACGCGCGCCTGGTTGAATGGTCGGAGCAGTGGCTGGCGGAGGTGCAGGTAAAATACGAGCGATATGTACAGTTCGCAGATGGATTGTTGTAGGGGCGAGGCATCCCGCGACAGGCGTCTGCTTGAAAAGGATGACGGGTTTACATCAAGAATGACCGACCAATACTGTTCCAGGGATGTCTCGCCCTTACTGATTTTGTCGTGGATATATGCGGCAATCATCATCTTGTGGTTTTTGCTGCACGGTTGGTTCGGTGACACGCTTTGGTGGCTGGCGTTACTCAATGCGTTTGTCCCTTTCTTCTTTCTGCCGCTGGTGATATTGGTTCCTATCTGCTTCGTGTATCGCGATTGGCGCTACTGGCGAAGCGTACTGGTTCCTCTTGTGATTTTCGTATTTCTGTATGGGGAATTGTTTCTGCCCAACGTGCCGGTACGAAACGCCGATTCGATCACCGTAATGACGTTCAACATCTGGGGTGGAAGCCAATCGACCGAAACGGCGCATGTCATCGTCGAAAATGGCCTGCCCGACATTATTGCCTTGCAAGAACTCACGCCGCAGATGGTGAATGTGTTTCTGGAAGAGATCGGCGACTTGTATCCCTACCGGCTGTTGTCGCCGGAAGGCACGTATCGTGGGATGGGGGTGTTGAGCCGCTTCCCTTTGACCGAGATTGACACACGCCATCTGGCGCATCCCTGGTGGCAGGTTCAGGCGATGCGGATAGAGACCCCAGCGGGACCGTTCACGCTGTACAACGTGCATCCCGACGCTACGAATGTCCTGGTCTACATCGAAGAAGAAAGGGATATCCCCGCAGAAGTGCGCAGCAGTATGGCGCTCCGGCAGCAGACCATCGAGATGTTGGTCGCCGATTTTTCCCAGCGCGATGGTCCAATTGTCGTGGTCGGCGACTTCAACAGCACCGATCAAAGTGACGTCTACGCCTTGATGCGGCAACACCTGACCGACGCACATCGCGCATCGGGATGGGGCCTGGGACACACGTTTCCGGCCTACGGCGGCAGCTTTCGTGGAATCCCAATCGTGCCATTGCAGATGCGATTGGATATGGCTTTCCTTTCGAGGGATTTCCAGGCAGCGCGCACGTGGGTTAGCCAGGCGTATGGCGAATCGGATCATCGACCACTGCTGACTGAGTTTGTGTGGCGGTAGCACAGTCAATCACGAAAAGGCAGACGGCGGATTGCGATCCGCCTCAAGCGTTAAGTAAGGTTGTTTCTGGAGGCGTTGAGACCAACATTGATGCCTGATCCCACGATTGCTAACCGTGTTCTCGTCAACCTGCTCTTGATCGCCGTCGGCTACCTCATCAAAAAGCTCGGCGTAGTCTCGCGCGATGACGGGCGCATCCTCAACCGCCTCGTCCTCTACCTCACCCTGCCGATGATGAACCTGAAGGCCGTGACGAACACGACGCTCTCGTGGCATCTGCTGCTGCTGCCGCTGGCGCTGCTCCTGGTGGGCGTGACGATGTGTTTGCTCAGCCGTTATCCCGCGCGTTGGCTTCATCTCTCGCGGCGCGACACGGGGACTTTTGCGGTGGCAACGTGCGGCTTTATGGGATCGCTGCTCTATCCCTTCATCGAAGCCGTCTACGGCGACCTGGGCATCCAGGCCACGGCCATTTGCGATTTGGGGAACGCTATCGCCATTTTCGGCGTGGGGTACTACATCTCATTCCGCTATGCGACCAACGGACATTTCAGGACGCTGGATGCTGTAAAGAAAGTGCTGTTGTTCTTCCCGTTGCACGCTTTTGTGGTCGGTTTGTTGCTGAACGTGGGCGGCGTGCCATTGCGCGGACTGCCCGCCGATCTGGTCAACGCACTGGCGGCGATCAATTCCCCGCTGATGCTGCTCGGTCTGGGCATTTACCTTGAATTGGACATCTCACGGGATGAACGCAAGGTCGTCGCGATGAATATGATGTACAAATATGCTGTGGGCGCGCTGGTCGCGCTGCTGGTATTGTGGCTGTTGCCCTATCGCGGCCCGCTACGCGCGGTGATGTTCCTCTTTCCGCTGATGCCGTCTGCGCTCTCGTCGCTGTTGTATTCTGTCGAACAGGGCCTCAATCCCCGGCTGGCGGCGATGCTGATTTCGGCGAGTATGCTCATCAGCCTGGTGATCCTGACGGTGAGCCTTCTTGATTTTGGCAGGGCATTTTGACTTCGTACAGGAAAAGATGCGCTTTTTTGTCTATGTGGGTGGGTGCTATACCGGGAAAAAGGAAGACGCTGGATATGATTCGCGCACCCGGATGCAGTTCTTGCCACAGCTTCCGCCGCAGGCGGTTGTTGGTCTTCTGTAGCAAGTAGAGTGTGACCACATCCGCTTCGCTGATATCCTGGGTGAAAAAATTACCCCGGATCACGCGCACCTGGCCTTGCAAACCCAGCAGTGCGATCCGCATCCGTGTCCACGCACAGCGCAGCGGATCCAGCTCGATGCCCACCGCCCTTGCGCCAAACTCGCGGGCGGCGATGAAGAGCACACGCCCATCGCCGGAGCCTAAATCGTACACGACTTCGCCGGGTTGCACGTCGGCAAGCGTCAGCATCCGCCGCACGTGTTTGCGGGATGTGGGGAACCACGGCGCTCCTGCCGGCGCTGTCCATAGCAGAAAAACGCTGAGGAACACCCATCCCAACAAGACGGCGATCAACAGGATGCCGAAGATTGGCAATGTATTGCTATCCATAGGTGACATTATCATAGCCGGAAGTTGTCTTTTGCCAAAATGCCGCTATGCTTTACGCGAAAGGAAAAAACTCGATTGTACGAAAGATTGGGTTATCAGGTAGTGGAACACATGGACGATCTGGGATTTTATCTCATGCGGCGCTCGTTGGCGGCATAACGGATAATGAAGGAGTCTTCTATGTTCAAAGGTGAAAAAGTCATATTGCGCCCTATGCGCGAAGAAGATGTGGCCCGGCAGTACGAGTTTGACCAGGATGTAGAACTGACCGGACTGAATTGCGGCTATCCTCACCCTACCACTGAGGAGAGTGCCCGCGCCACTTATGAATCGGCCACGCCTGACGATCATGCGGCATGGTTTGCTATCGAAGCCGACGGCAAATACATCGGCAGTTGTTGCTTGCTGAATGTCCAAGACCGCCACGGCAATTTCGAACTGGGCATCGTGATTGGCGACCGCGCGTATTGGGGGCAGGGATATGGACGTGAAGCCGTCAACCTGCTGCTGGCGTATGGGTTCCACTATCTGGGCGGACGCCGCATCGTTATGACCTCCCTCGCGAGGAACGAGCGTGCGATTCGCTGTTTCCGGGCGTGTGGCTTTGTGGAAGAAGGCCGTCCGCGCCAGGCCATCTGGATAGAGGGGGAGTACGTTGATCTGGTGAATATGTCGATCTTGCGCGAGGAGTGGAAACCACAGAGCCAGGCTGTGAGTGTGTAACTCTGTCCAGGCGTTGTCATCAATTCGTCTGATGAAAGGATTTGCGAATGAAGACGCTGATGAAAAAGCTGCTTGCTGTGCGTCTTTGGGTTGCCCTGGGAATCTACGTTTTCGTGGACATCATTTGTGTCGGCATGGGGATGGG